>JAEOSP010000337.1 GCA_016840305.1 Candidatus Hodarchaeota archaeon | reverse complement strand
CTTTCAAAAGGGTACACAGTTGAAGAATTTCTTGCTGCAGGTATTATTCGCTTGTATAATGAACGTCTTGGCTCAAAACGTCAACGAGCTATTGAAATCATAAAAATGCGTGGAATAAATCATAAACGAGGTATTTTTCCTCTATCAATTACAAATAATGGGATAGTAATATCTCCAGAAGTGGAAATGCTTACCTAGAATAAAAGAATGGAAAGTTCTGATTCCACTTACATAATGAAAAATAATACCCTTCCTCCTTTCCTAATCGCCAAGAAAAACTTACTAGTTTATCTATACAGTTGTATTAATCATCTTTGGCCTTGGTAGGGATTTTTCCTTCCAATTTTGCTTTCGCTGCTTCGATACCGCCACGAAAACCATCATCTTCAGTTTTTTTCAGCAATTCTTTCTTTAAATCATCAGGTATTTTCTTTTTTTCATCTGCCATAATGGAAACACTATCTCCTAACTCCCAGTCATAAGTTAAAAGGGTTTACTTATTTCAATTTTTACAAAAGGTACATCAATGTTCACCCGACAAAAATATATAGAAGATAGGGGGAATTACTTTTATTAATTCTATATCATCAAAGGGTGTATTTGATTTTGTTTAAGAGGATAGGAACAGATTCTAAGTCCATCTTACAAATACCTCAAAAACCAGGAGTTTATAGGTTTATAAGTAATAATCAAGAGATATTGTATATTGGAGCATCTGGAAATCTAAAGAAACGTGTATCCCAATACTTTCGTAAAGCATCAAATGAAAATCGAAATCTCATGAAAATTAGGAAATGTACATGCTTCATAGAATTTCAGACGTACAAGAATGTGGAGTCTGCATTCGAAGCTGAGAGAATTGAAATTTGGACAAATCATCCTAAGCTAAATGTTCGGGGGAACAGTATTCATTCTTTTTCTTATTTAATTGTTAGAAAAATACCCTTTATCCACATTATATGTTGTGATGAAAAAAATTATTCAAAAATAAAGTCTGATGACGAATTTTATCGAATAAATACTCATCTCAAGGATCTTATTGAGAAATTGGAAATAATTAGAAGAAAATTACCATTTTGTTTATTTTATTCTGGTAAGTCCTGCTGGGATTCTCAAATACATTTGTGTATGAATAATTGTAAGTCACTCTCTAATAATTCTGGTAGTAAAACTAAAGACAATGTGCGTACATTAATTAACAACCTACTATCAAAGGAATCGACACTCAGATCTCAGTGGATGACATATATCAGTGATTATGCCAACAATTTACAATTTGAAATGGCAGGGAAATACCAAGCTGCCCTTGATGCCTTAGTGAGTCTAAAGCGTAATTTTGGGGGACAATCTTCACTAAGGAAAATTGACCAGTTTTCCTTTGATTTTAATGAAGACAATAGAAAGAGTCTCACTGTTCAAATTACTTCATTTCTTGAAGGAGAGGACTTTGTAAGAAAGCAGGAATCAATACAAAGGAATGAAGGATACACAACTGAGATTTAGTTTCATATTTTCTAATGAAATACTATCGAAGTGTCGGTTCTCTACCAAATGAGGTCCACATTGATTATCCCTTATCAAAGAAACTTCAAAATAGTTTTCAGAAACGGATGAGACGATTTTATCACCGTCCCGTTGGTCTAAGAATACTTGATGAATGCAAATAATGAATTACTTGAAATAAAGGTTTAGCGATATTCAAAACGTGATTCATTACAATTTTAGAAGATGAATTAAGGGACAACAGAATAAATTATTCTCTCACGTAATTTTCCTTTATTTTTAGTACTTAGTAATTTAATTTGTCCAATTTCAGAAGTATTTTTCACATGAGCACCTGCACAAGCTGCAAAATCATAATCACCAATAGTTACAATCCTAAAATCTTGCACAGACTCGGGAACCATCTCTAAATATTTGATTTGATATTCTTTTTCCTTGAGAAATTTAATTGCTTCTTTTCTTGGACGTGAAGTGATAGATATAGGTAAATTTCGAAATAAATATTCATTTATGCTCTTTTCAATGGTTTCAAGTTCGTCAGAAGATATTTTTCCAAGTGGAAATAAATCTAATCTAGATTTATCATATTTGAGCTTATTACTAACGGTTTCTGCCTTGAAATTGAGTTGGAACCATCGACTTATAATATGCTGAGCTGTATGAGACCTCATTAACCTATAACGGAAATCCCAATTAATTACACCTTTTACTTCAGCCCCTAACTGAATTTCCTCTGATGAAACCTCGTGAATTATCTTTCCTTTGTCTACTCGTGTATTAACAACATTATATAACTTTTTTTTAATTTCCAGTGTGCCTCTATCTCCTATCTGACCTCCCCCTTCAGGATAAAAGGCTGTTTTATCCAGAACAACTCCTTTTGGAGTTATTTCAATAATTTGGGCTTTAAATTCCTTAAGATAGCTATCCTTCAGATATAATCTTTCTGTCATAATTTCGTTTCCTCTATATAATTTGGGTTCATTGTCATTTTTACACAAGTTATACTCCAAAACATATGATTAGGAGTGAACAATTTTCTTATATGCACTTTAGAAAAAATTATCAAGCCGAATAGTTCTTCTAAATGATTTAATTTTGTTGGTAACAATATTTGTTGCGATTTTCTCACGTTGTCTCAGGGGAGTATCAGGAATTTCTGATCGTAGTCGCTGCATTTCAGTATCGTACCATTCAGCAATTTTCTTCTCTCCGGGGTCAGGAGATTCTGTTCGTTTTTTCAAAACTGATTGGATTCGTGAATTAACGTATTTTTCAGTCAGTTTTTCTCGATTCTTTCTTGATTCGTGTGGATGGGCAAGCCTAATCTGTTCATCTGCTTCTTGCCACCATTGAGCAAGCTCTTTCGGATTAAGTTTAGACTGCTTAAACTCTTTCTTCGACATCGTGACACTTCACAGTATGATAAATTTTGATTAAAAATGCTTGAATATTTTTCAATGAATTTCTAAAAGAATCTGTATTCTTCGTTCTCTACATTTTATTAAAGGTATTGGTTACTGTGATCTGTTGAAAAATTTTATTGAAATTTTAATAATCCCGATCTAACGAGAATATTTTTACCACATAGATAATCTATCCCAGTAAGCGTATTTTCATTAAGTAACATACTAATTAGAATAATTATCGCGATCAGTTCAGATCGAAAAAAAGAAAGAGACAACTTAGTCATCTCTTTTAAAATTTAAATAGATTATTGGTCTTTAATCACGATAGTACCTGCAATCATATCTCCAAAACGTCTATGACCACTTGTAATTAAACAAAGGGGAGGACAACACGAACAAAAATTCCTCAAACAAGAATCCATGATTGAAGCGGGGTTACCAGTAGTGAAGTTGACAACTCTCAAACCCATCATACCTTTCCCAAAGCTCTGTCCATCTCTGATACCATCTTTCCATAATGCATAGCAGGGAAGACAATTGAAACACCCATCGATGATCGATGCGACACACCGACTCACTAGAGGTGCAGATTTTCGTACCAATGCTTTTTGTTTTGACATTCCTTATTACACCAACGATTAACGGAATTATCCTCATCCCGTCATACCTGACCTCAATAATCATCTTGATTATTAAAGCTATTGGAACTTCGGTCTGCTTGAATAATAATTATTCTTCTAAACTCTCGGGTGGGAGAGCAAAAGGATCTTTAATCCCACCTTGTTTAACTTGCGAAAGAAAGATACTTTCACGGTCTGCATAAATTTGATACCCGCTACAATACGGACTGTTCTCGAATTCACTACATTCCTTGCAAATCTCCATATTTTTAATCTCACGGCGTTTTTGAAGATAAATATATCCAGGAAAGAAATTTATGAAGATAAAAACTTTAACTAACAGGTTTGGTGTGAAAAGGAGAACAATGAAAGCAATAGTGAAGGCCATACCTAGCATTAAGCGAGCGAAATCCTTCAGTATTCGATTTTTTATGAAAAAGGCTGTTATTATTGTGGGAAAGATTAGAAGATATAGAATAATTCCTGCTTGAAACTCATTCCAACTAGCCCAAAAATTAATTACTGGTAAGCTACCAAGGAAAACAAGTAAAAAGGCAAGAATGATTCCGGAATACTGCATGGCACACCCTCGACAAACTTTTCGTCCACGGATCTGGTAGACGTGCTCGTTAAAATTATCACATAAAGGATGATGAGATATTCGATAGGGGCCTAATATACGGGTTTTAAGATCTTGAATGTCCATCTAAAGATTCCTCAATAAATTCGTGAACACATTTCCCCTGAATACTTAAAATTCTTTTTTTCCTCTTTCCGAGCGTTGTCCATTTTCTTCCCCTCATCTTCTTTCATTTGATACTCATTATTTTCTGGAGGAATTTTGAATGCTCTTGTTCAAGGAATTTTTTCTGTTCTTCTTCTAGTTCGAGATTGTTGAGGAAATCCGGCCTATATTGCTGTAAAGGACTCTTCTTTGAGTGTTTTTGCCAATATGAAAGTCCAAGTAAAGAATCACCTGTGATATGATGTAATAAACTTAAATCATAGGTGAAGTTATTTATTATAGCCTTATCTTTTAAACTTTCTACTAGTGGAATTGAATATTTCTTAAGAAAAGAGATTCCTTCATTATATTTTGAAATGCGAATGAATTCACTCAAATAGTTACTCACTAAAATAATTGAATCTTCCCAAATTTTCTTTTTCTTTAAATACTTAAGCGCAGAATCAAGTTGAAGTAAAGATTCTTCAATTTTTCCCAATCTAAGTAACATATATCCAAGATTTCCCTGTGTTGTCGCAATACTTTCTTCATCTTTACTGGGTAAAGAACGCAGAACCAGAATCAATCGTTCATAATACTCTACTGCCTTTGAGAAATGCTTTTTTTCCCCATTAATCATCGCTAGAAAATTTAACGCAAATCCTTTCCCTTGTGGAGTTGAATCTGAAAGCTTTAATATCGCTTCATAGGATTTAATAGCTGCGTCTGTATTCTTAAGTTCAATATAACATGCTCCAAGCTCTAAATAGATTTCTTCATTAACATTTGGCTCTTGAAGGGTAACTATTTCTTTATAAGATGTAATGGCTTCATTGTAGTTTCTCAGTTCCTTTTCAGATTTCGCAAAGGTACGTAAAGCTAAAACTTGCCCAATAACGTTAGATAGTTCTTTATAAATTAGTACGGACTTCGCACTTAATTTACTTGAATTTTCATAGGTTCTTCTTAGAAAATAGGTTTCTGCCAGATTTAAATAGACAGCTGCTAAACTGGGTTTATCATTTTGCCTTTCAAGAATCATTCGAGCATTTTCATAATGATTTAAGGCATTATCAACCTCTCCATTCTGATAATGCATACTTCCAAGGTTTAAATAGGAATTAGCTATCAAGCTATCATTTTCAATACTTTTGGCTAGTTCAAGTGCCTTTAAATGATATTTATTCGCCTCCTTAAATTTTTCCAGAAATATAAAAACATTTCCAATATTTTGGTAAATTTTAGACAGACCCTCGGTATTATTACACCTTTGAAATGCTACCTCGGCATTACGATAGTGTTTCAGTGCTTCATCATACCTTTGATAAATCCTAAAGATCTTCCCAAGCAAGTTTTCTATTTCTCCAAGTAAATTGTATTTTTTTTTTTCCTGGAAAACTAAAACTAACTCTTCTGCTTGTTTTTTTGCAATAGTGAAGTTCCTAACATTGAATAGTGCTTCTGCAAGTTGAAATTGCATGACAAACTTATTTTCGGGGTCGTTTTCACTTTTGATAGATTCATCTAGAATCTGTATCAGTTCTTTATATGCGCCTTTGTTTTGTAACTCTTTAATTTGCTGCTTTAACGTTGTCAATTGGTTTCAACCTAAAAAAAATTCAAAATAAACGAATTAGGAGGTGTTAAGGATTAGAGATCCCCCTCGAAGGATAAAAGAATTGCATGATGATATTATCTATCGAGAATTACTATAGTTCCAGCGACAAGATCTCCAATTCTCCGTCCATCTTCAGATGTTAATGCAACTAAATAGCAGCAACAAGCATCTACAGAGCTACAAAGACAATTACGAATGAATGATTGCCCTATAGTAGCAGGCATTCCTGTATTATAATCCACTACTCGAAGGTTCATTAACCCTTTACCAAAGGACTGACCATCCCGAATTCCGTCCTTCATACACCCATAAAATACTCCTATACATATATATGCAAGTAATCCAGTAATAAAATTATCGACGATAAGAGCTACACATCTTTCTCCTATTGGTGCTTTCATACTTGGATGATAAGGTTGGGGTTGATAAACAGGTTTGTAACCAGGTGCTTGATAAGGGCGAGGAGCTGGAGGTTGTCGGGGTGCCTGATATCCCGTAGTAGGTGGTCTCGTTGGTCCAATCTCGGGTAATTTTTTTCCGCAGCTCAAACAATAAATAGAATCGGGGTCTGTTTCTTCTCCACAATTAGGACAATACTTTACCATAAGTTAATTCAACTCATTTTCACAGTAAGCTATGTGAATTTTGTGTAGCTAATTCAGTTATAAATGTTGGGATGAAGGGTGTCTCCATTTATGAGGACTGTTTTACTCGGAAGTTCGGTTCCGTAAACAGGTTCTTAAGCATAATTTTAATATGTAAGTTAATCTGTACAGTAATTAGTTTAGACTGAAAAATATATCAAGATGGCAGAATAATACTATACAAGCATTTCTAATTTAGTTTACACGATGAAATGGATAATTATGGCTCAAAAAAAGAACAATTTATCTCATATCCCCCCAAAATTCGTAGATGTCAGTCCTGAAACTGAAAGATTGAAGGAATTAGACCATTTTTGGCTGGAAATTGAAGATCATCCTGAAGAATGGTTACTATGGCGTTTTTCGTACTTGGATAGTGACAGTACAGAAAAATTTGTCCCTAATGTTTCTATTCGGTTCAATGAACCAATATTACTCATCCACGGTATTGGTACTTCGCATACCATTTTCAATTGGTTTGCTCGTGAGTTATGGAGATTTGGTTTTCGGAATATCTTTGCATTAGATATTCCACATAATGAAGACATTAAGAATTCAAGCGATAATATGGGACTAAGTATAGATCTCATCAAAGAAATAACTGAAGCTCACAGAATTTCTCTGGTTGCTCATGCATCTGGGGGTATTATAGCACGTTTTTTCTCAAAATTCAAAGGGGGAGCGAAGTATATAAGAGTTTTTGCCATGATCGGGATCCCTCATGGAAAAACTGAGTATTTAAATATCCTCCGGAATAAAAAATCAGTTTCAAATGAACATTTAATCCAAGCATCCGAGTACCTTGAAGATATTAGGACAACTGTCACGGAGGATGAGTTATATTATTTAACACAGATAAACATTGGTGGGTCAGTCTGGTCTTCATCTTATGACTCCAGTTTATTTAAATATATTCCTTTAGCTGATGCAATTAATATATCAGTAAGTGAAACACATTTACGGGTACATAAACATAAGCTAGTTTTTCGTTTATTACAACCATATCTTCTTCCTCAAGTAGCTATCTTTAAGATAAGACTACTTACTTTTGTAAATATCCAATCACCTATTTTTCTTAGAATTCATTGTCACGATCGTTTGACTCAGTTGTATCCCCGTCAAGGCGTACTAGCTCCTGATACATCTAAAAAAATCTTTATTCCTGAAGTCCCAGTCATTATTTTTTCTAATAGTGTCCGATTGGATCAAAATCGTCCATCAAATATCGTTATTTATGCATATGAAAAAGATGGAATGAATGAAAAACTTCTGGGAAAAATCCAGTTTACAGTTCAGCTTGAAAAGTTACCATATGTGGATTACGTAACTCTCACGGGACAAGATAATGAGAGAATCGATTTCGCTATCTATGCTTATCTCCCCTAAGAGATGTTGCTATAGTCAAAACATAAATTAACGAATCTGATCTCCCGATTTGAAATTGGTGGAACCCTCACTTAGAAACTCTTTCTCATCAAGAGAGCATGCTCCCTTCTAGCATAATAGTTTTTGATTTCTTTTATTTTTTGATAGTTATGTTTTTGATAGAAAGAGATAGCTACTTTATTTAATGAGTGAACTTGTAATTCGATTTCTTGAACTGAATAAAACTTTCTTAAATTTTTTTCAAATTGCAGAAGTAATTTACTTCCTATATGATGGCTTTGAAGTTTGGTATCTACTTCAATCGTAATTAATCGACCCAATTTATCATCATTTTCGTCTATCTCCCCTGCAATGAATCCAATAATTTTATTACTATCTTTGAGATAAGCAGTTAATGCTAGATGTGTTAAAGAGGTGGTTATTAAACCGACGATAATTGCATAACCATACTGCAATTTTGAGGAGAAAACTGTTTTCTCGATCTCATAGATAGCATTAGCGTCTTCAATTTCACTTATTCTTATGCCAATATCGATTTTATTGTCAGAGCTCTTTGTAGACGCCATTTTTAAGTTTTCCAACAGACTTTTACTGGTTCATATATAATTCTTCCTAATTTGAGACTTTTAAAGTTAGTTTTTATTAGTGAAGTAGGACTAGCTAAAAAAAACCAAATTCTCTTGCCTTTAAATACAGAGTTCGAATATCTATACTGAGAAAACGGAGCATAAAAGTGTTGATAAAACATAAACTAGCAACATTAGCATATATAAGGCATGAAGATGAAGTTTTACTTCTTTATCGTAATAAGAAGAAAAATGACTTTCATGAAGGAAAATATATAGGTATTGGAGGAAGATTGGAACCAGGAGAGACACCTCTTGAGTGTGTCATTAGGGAAGTAAAAGAGGAGTCAGGATATTCGTTTTCAAATACAGATATTCAATTTAGAGGTTATATTTATTTTGATGAAGTCAACCGTGATAAAACCAATGAAGATCTACCTGCCTTTAATTGGCTTGTATTTATATACTCGGCATTTGTACTAGAAAAAAAATCCTTTGTTAACCCTGAAGGAGATTTACGATGGTTTTTTGTAAAGGATATTCCATATGACAGAATGTGGGGCGGCGATAGAATATTCACACCCAAAATTTTAGAAACTAACGAAATTATTGAAGGTAAATTCCTTTACGATGTTGATAAGATAATTAAATGGTCTTTTGGAAGAGATTAAAGATAATTTTTTCTTATTCTCACAGCTCTCTCCACCTCGTCCGTAATAACTGAGTATACACCTTTTTCAAAGGATTTCTGTAAAAATTCTTCACTATTTACTGTATATGGATTCACCATCAAATCGAGGCTAGCTGCTTCAGCGAGACATTTATTGAAGTAGTAATTTACTAAAAAGCCGGTTATTTTCTTCGGCAACTTTGACCATCCATCAGGGACGACCTCATAAAATGGATGAATTGCGTCACATTTTATCTCAGAAGCCCTTTCTACTTGATTTCTCGAAAAATGTACCAATAGTCCTGTTGGAATTTCTGGATCCAATAATTTCAATTTCCTTAAAGGATCTAGATTGAAAGATGAGATGATGAAATTATTGCGATGTTTTCTTAGCTTATATTTTCCAATAAGAGCAATTAATTCCTCAACACCTTCTTCCTTTGGTTTATATTCAATATTTAGGAAAACCTTGTTTCCAAAAGATTCCAATACTTGTTCAAGAGAAGGGATATTGATGCCTTCAGCAAGTTCTAATGAAATAACCTCTTCAAATGTGGTTTCCTTAATTGCTTTTGTTATTCCAAGTGATTCTAATGTATAATCATGAAAACAAACAAATTTCTTATCTGAAGTAAGATGGATATCAAATTCAAATCCATCTGCTTTGGAATGGGTGGCTGAATGGAAAGCTGGCATCGAGTTATCTGGTTCACCATTCTTTCGATATCCTCTATGAGCTATAATTAAAGTCAATAGAAACTTATCCTTAAAAATAAAAGTAAACCCTAAAAGAGAATAGAGTTAAAAGCTTTTAAAATTGATCTTCTGCAAAAACCCTAGGAATTTCAACTTCTAGATCATCCAACTCTTTTTTATATTTTCTAGAAAGAGGGCGTATTTCGTTTTTACGATATCGATAGGTAATATCTCCTCTATCTCCTGCAAGATCTTCCCAAGGTTCAACAAGAACTACATCATTAACGGTTATTCTGTACCCACGACGAAAACGACCAGGTATTCGAGCAACTCTCTTTACTTTGTCAGAACATAATACGTCCATTCTTCTAGCACCAAGATTTCGAATAACTACACCAATTACTTCATTTTCTGAGGGATAGCGAGTTCTCCTTGAGAAACCTTGTTCTGGTTGTCTTCCTTTACCTTTTTTTGGGGGTTTTTTTCTTTTTCCTCTAGCAGGATTCATATTTTAACCTCATGTCAGTAGATTCTATCTTATAGGTTTTTAACATATCACTGAAAAGAATCTACTAAGTTCCGCTTCTAAATGTCGGTTCTTGAGATGAAGAGTTAAGTATTTATTTTAATCACAATTTCTTGCCTAATACAGTTAATTCTTTATTCCACTAAGACAATAGAGTAGTTAGGAACGGTAAGAGGTCTCTAGTATTAATCTTCAAATATCTTTGGGATTACTATAATTTTCAGGCCAAACATCAAAGAAACAAATGATATTATTTTGAGTTGATAACAATTTTCGCTGACAAAGAACATAGAGGTACATTTTTTGGGTTATCATCATTTCAAATTCTTGCTATGTTTAGACGGGGACTGTTCTATTCATACTTGTCGATATATTTAAGAGCTTTCTTGGGTTTATCAGTTACGGAAACAACTCTATTCGCTACATTTCCAATGATAATGAATGTAGTTTTTCAGATGTTCATATGGGGTATTCTGTCTGATAAACTACAATTAAGAAGAACTCTCATAATTTTAGGAGAAATCGTTGCGGGATTCAGTACCCTCTTGGTATTCTTTGGTCACAGAATGGTAGAAGACTTACATACTGCAGGATGGATAATAATAATTGGTTTAAGTATCGTAGAAATCTTCTGGAGCATGTCAAATGTTGGATGGAGCGCTTTACTTTCAGATTTATTCCCTGACACAACAAGACAGCAGGTACATGGCCAATTATCTAGTGTGGGAGGAATTGGTAGAATAATTGGTGTCTTGATAGGTGGGATGCTGTATGATGGCTTGAAACTCCAGTATATGGGGTGGGGATTTTATGAAGGGAGTTTATTTTACGTAGCTGCAATCGCTATGTTCTTATCAACAGTACCCATGTTTTTTATGCCTGAGGGAGGAGTGAAAGAAGAGCAATTAAGGAAGGAATTAAAAGAAGAAACGAAAGCTATTTCACCCAATGGTGGAGGAAAATTTACAATGGTGTTCATCATTTCATTAATTGCTATGATTTTTATTAATTTTGGAAGAAATTCATTAGCAGTTATTTTCTCCCCTTATATGATTTTAGAGTCAGGCTTCAATATTGATAGTGAAACATTAAGCTTCTTAATTAATTTTCAATCAGTAGGAATCATACTTACAGGATTAATCGTTGGAATAATTGGGAAAAGGATAGGAAGTGGCTACTCAACATTGTTTGGTACATTCATTGCAATAATCGCTATATTGATGATTACTTTTTCATCTTTTCTTCCTGTCATATTTATTGCTAATTTTATACGTGGAATGAGTGAGGTTATTGTAACAGCGTCAGCTTATGCTTTTATTTCAGAGCTTATCCCAGCAAAACAAAGAGCAAGAGGTTTTAGTATATATAATGCAACTTTCTTTTTATCATGGGGGATGGCAGGAACATTTTTAACTGGACCAATTATTGATTTCCAATTAGCAAATGGTGTAGCGGAAGTGTTGGCTTACAAAAATGCTTTTTTAGCAGCAGTAGTGGTTACTGCAGTTGGTTTTCTGTTATTTTTTGCATTAGTAAGGAAATTGAAAAAGCCTTCATAATATTACAATATTCTGATTCTTTATTGGTTAAAGATCTAAATCATCATTATGTACGATTTTCATCTCTCCCAAAAAAATATTGAGAACCATGAACCTTACACTTTCTCACCTGGCCAAAAATTTAACTTTCAAACCAAGTTTTCTGAAATACCGCACAAGTACCATCTTCAAATTCGAGATAAGAATGACAATACTAGACTTAATCGTTATGGGAAAGGCTCAGAACAGGGAATTAAATTGACTTGGCCAATACCAAAAACAGTTAGGAGACGGCATTTAGGTATTTGGAAAATAATCGTTAGATCAGATACTGAACAATTCAGCCTTTTTTTCGAGGTAAAGGATAATAGAGATTTCTTTACCTGTGAATGAGCTCATCGATATCCTTAAGTGTTAAATGCTTTATTGGTAAGTGAAATGCCCTTAATGCGTATTTTTTTAGCGAAAAGTCCATACGTTCAAACCTACTCATTCAAACCTGGGGATAAAATCAATATCCAAGTGAAATTTGAAACAGACAATTTTCCAGATAGATATCGACTTCAAATCATCGATCACAAACATAATTCTCGATTGAATAGGTATGGCGGTAGTATACCAGAGATTCCAGAAATTAATGTTTCTAATTGGCCAATTCCTCTTAACATACGAGAAGAACACCTTGGAATATGGTTTGTAAAGTTAGATGATATTAGCAATCGTTTAGCAGAAGATTCTAGTATTCTTGGGATAATGAAACAGGTATTCTTCGTCGAAAAAGAATTAGAGATTATTAAGCCAGTTAAAATTGAAATGGAAGTTGTTAAAGAGGAAGAAATTCCAATTATATCTGAAATGGTACCAGATGAAGTGATCTCTACCTATGAGGTCATTGAATCCCCCACAGATCAATTGATTATACCTATAGAAGGAGAAAACCTTTCAACGGTCTATTATCCTGTCACAGATATACGTGGTATTGGTAAAACGTATGCGGAGAGATTGAGGAGTGTACAAATAGATTCAGTCTCTGATTTCTGGTACTATCCAGATCGAATCTCGCTTGCTGAAATAATGAGAGTTAGCGATACAAGACTAGAAAAAATGCTGGAAGATGCAGAAATTATATTAAGTGAAGAAGCTGATCGAAAGGTAAGTATAGAGCTTGTACAAAAGGGTGAAGTTGTTCCCGATGACTTAAAATCTGTAAAAGGATTAAATACTCAAACTATCAAGAAGCTTGAGGCACTGGGGGTAAAAAATAAATCTGATTTGTTGAATTTTGAAGATATTTCAGTTTTACGTACTACTATTCGAACATCCAGTGAAAAATTTAGATCTATACTTGCCTCTGTAGGAAAAATTATAGAACCTGACGATGTACGGAAACCCGTTCCTGTAGAAATTCCAAATCAACCTGTGACGTTAGTAAAAGGAATAGGAAAAGTTGCAGAAAAAAAATTGAATTCTGTAAGTATTAAAACAGTCCAAGATTTTTTTGAATCGGATTTTGAAGTTGTGAAGAAGGTTATCACAGAGAAGCAATATGAAAAGTGGATGATTAATACTTCAATTTTGCTGGAAAAGCCAGTAAAGATCAAACCGCAAGAGGAACGTCAAGAAACTGCTCCTAACGAACTTTTGTCTCTTCCAGGTATCGGGCCAAAAACTTTGGAAAAGTTAAAAGCTTTAAATATCATCACAAAGGAGCATCTCATTGAATTTGTAGATCAAGAGAAGTTACGAAAAATTCTTAGAATGTCAGAAGCAAGATTTAATTCTTTCATAAAATCGCTAAAATTTACAGAATGAAGGTGGGAATAAAGATATTTCTTATTTCTTTCTATCCTCTTTTCCTTTTTGTCGGGCTAATCTATTTCTAAGTTAAATCTAAATGCATTTTGAATATCTGAGACGATTATATACTTCTTTTTACGATATTCGAGGAATGTAGGGCAAAAACATTTTTCTACTATAGGTAACTATGTTTAATTTACTACATTGTAGAAAAATTTCCCTTTATACAATTAAAATCAACATTTTAATCAAAGGTTTGATTTAGATAAACACCCAAAATTATCAAAGTTTATGTTAGGATGGTGTAGAAAATATCTTATGATGATTATAGACTAAGAAGTAATACTGAGAAACTCAATGCTATCAAATCTCTTGAAAGACAACGAGATAAGGCAGCACTTGGGCATTTATATGATTATGCCCGCTTAGATCAAGATAAAGATGTAAGAAAGGCAGCAATTGACTCGATACTTGTACTCAACGATCCAGAATCTGTTGCAGTTTTACAGAAAATTCAGAATGATGATCGAGACCGCGGAGTTAGAAACAAATCTAAAGATGCAGCTAGAAAAATCCAACAATCTGGAAGACCTTTAGGTGCTAGCTCTTTCTCTGACGAGGATGAAGATAGAGCAGAAGATGATTACAGAGCTCTTGAAAAATCAGAGGCAGGACAATCAGGATTAAAAGTTAAAATACAGGAAAAACTACAATATCGTATTGATAGAGACAATAACTTGATTGATGAAGAAGGAGAAGTTATGTCCAATCTTACCGCCTCTGGAAAGGTTAAGATTATTAATAACGGTAGAAAGGACAAAATTTGGGCTATAGATGCGATTTTGGAAGGTGTAGATGATGTTACCTTTGAAGCTGATGAAGAACAAGGTACAGCTGTTTTTGGGAACTCATTTTCCGTAAAAGAGCTTGGTCCCCAAAAATCAAAATACGTTCCTTTCAGCTTTACAATAGAACAACCAAAATTGAAAGTCAAAGAGAACTTTTGGGATGCAGAGGATCAGGAGTCAGAAGCACCTCCAGTGTTTTCACGCGGCGAAGAGACTGTAATGCGATTTGTGGTAGAATTAACCAATGAGTATGATTGGGTATTGACAAATGTGAATGTGAAGAAATATTTCCCAGATCAATCAACATCTCTTGAGGATTTCGAAGCTGAACAGGGAGATATTAATCATGGTTCAGATTCTGATGGAAAATTTGTTTCATGGAAGATTGATGAAATTGAAGCAAACTCCACGGTGCATGCCAATTGTATTGTCAAGGTTACTCTTGATGAAGATGATGATGATCCTTATTTAGTTGGTGACACGGTTGTTACATACTCCGCTAAAGAAAAGAGTCTCTCTGGCTTAAGCCTTGAAACAATAACAGGAAGTTCCTCTGTTTTTCAATTCATATCTAGAGATGAACAAGAAGAAAACCCTGGTGATTTCGATTGTGAATTCGAGCTAGAAAACACAAGCGAATTTGAAATGGATTTAAAGGAAGTTCGTATCTTTGAAGGTCCATTGGACGAAGGAAATGTTCGTTTGGAATGGCTAGGAAAAGATTTTGACGAGGAAGAACGATCTATTGATCCTGGTGAAACTTTTAAACTTGATCCATGGGTAATTACAGTTGAAGATGAAGGTGAGATTCCTACATTTGGCAGGGAACTTGATTTAAGTGTTAAGTACCTTTTTGATTCAGATGTTGTTGCTGAATGTGTTTTACCTGGATATGCGCTATCATTCTTCTCGGTTGAGATTACTAAGTCTTATGAACCTCTTGTTATTCCCTCTTTCCGAAGAACTGAAGTAATGTCAGAACAGGTGGTTAAATCTGTAGGTAATACAGATGTTATGTATCTTCAGTTGAAAGAAACTCTTCCCGAAGGTTTTGAAGCACCTACACATGACCAAGTAGAGATTCTCAAGGATGATCAACCATTTGAAGAATTTTCATTCGAAGAATCTGATGGTGTTGTAGTAATCACGCTTGAACATCTTGAAGAATCTGAAATTGGTGCTCTTAGTGAAAACGACGAGCTTCTCGTTAAATATCCACTTTATGCGATCGGAAAACCAGACGAGGAATATAATGGAAGCGTATCAGTTTCGGCTAATGTATACCCCCCAGTTAAACCAATAGTACAAGAGGCTGAAGCAGGTCCAATAACCGTTGTTCACCAACGAAGAAAACTTAAAATCGGTAAAAGTGTTTCCGCAACGTCTTCTCAAGACGAAAATGAATATGAAGTTATCCTCCGGGGTAATAACGACGGAACAGCTGTAATACCAAGTGTTGAGATTACTGATTTTCTCCCTAATGGGTTTGAGCTAGTGGGTGAAACAATTGAAGAACCTCAAGTCGGTTTCGAAGAACATTCTTCTGTAAATTCAGGACGTTCAATGAAGTGGATATTTGAAAACGTTGAACCTAATCAAAAGGTAGAGATACGTTTCAAAATCAAAGCACCTGGTGATCATGATCCGAAAGAAGTTTACAAGATGCTAGTAGGTTAATGCAATTAAGCATTTACCTCCCCCTCTCTTTTTCTTTCTTATTTTATTTAAAGACCTTTATCATTTAGTTTTAGCAAGTTATCAACTAGTTGGGATCTCTTTTTTATAATTCGATACTCTTAATGCAAGAATTTCTCATCAGTTGATACTTAACTAAAAGCTAAAAAAAACCTTAAGTTGGAATTTTTAAAGTAGTATAATATCAAAACAAGGTAGAGGAAAACAGTTTGTCCCAATCGATAGATTTTCAAGATATTAAAAATCTCTTATTAGAAACAATTAATCTAGCATCAATTATTAGCGACCCACAATATTCTACTAAGTCTCTATATTTATTCTGGGCTTTAGATGCATTAGAAAACGATACTGACCCTAAAAATGATATTTTTCAGAAAAATAGAAATAGCTTAAAATCAATTCAACAGGAAGTACTTACTAACAAAACAATTGATTCAAGTTTAGAAAAATATTCTTCAGGATTTGTGTTAGGACTATTAGAATTCACTATTCGATCAATAGAAGCGAATATTGAGACTTATGACGAATATCAGCAATATATTGAATTATTACTTAGCTGGCAAAAAAAAGGGTTTGTATCTGAATTAATTGAGAAGCAATATAACGAAACCGTCAAAGCAATTCAGGAAATTAATGATTGGCACGAAGTAAAGAAAGAAGAATATTACCCAATAATCTTCCAGCTTATCAATTCTTCCCGATATCAACGTTCAGAAAAACAGATACTTAAATTCATCCAAAAACGGTGTCAAAATGATATAACAGTTTTTTATATACTATCAGGACTGCTTCGCACAAATCCTCCTTTGCATATGAAAATACGAGATCTATGCGTTGAAAAACGTGTTAATTTTAAAGAGCTTAATCAAAAACTGATTTTCGTATTGAATTTATTTAAGGAAGAAACAAATGATCCAAAAGTAAAGAAATTTATTGATCTTTTCAATCAAAGGTAGAGTAATGTTTCAAAATCGTGTGGATAGAAAAACAATGAAAGTTTATTTATCAGGATCAATTCGTGGAGGTCGACAACTACAGAATATCTACCAAACTATTCTGGATTTCCTACAGGATAATAATCATGAAGTTTTAACATATCATGTTGCGAGTAAAAATATCTTAGAAATAGAAACTGAACAAAGTGATACTGATATATTTACTCAAGATGAATCTTGGTTGAAAGAATGCGATTGTTTAATTGCAGAAGTATCTGTCCCTAGTTTAGGTGTTGGATATGAAATTGCAGATACATTAGCGAGAAATAAACCAGTATTGGCAGTTTATGATAATCGATTAGGACCAATTTCAGCCATGATATCAGGTAACACCTCTCCATTGATCTCAGTACTCTCCTATCATTCTGTTCCGCAGTTATTGGAACGTATATCATCTTTTTTTTATAATATTCAGTGATTTTGTTTTCATTTTTCTCAAATTATACACTGGGTGCTCGATTTATCATTTTTTCATTAGTCTGGTAAAAATACCGAAAACCTAGCCCAATCGCAGTTAAAAAAATATCTAAACCAACGATTAAAAATACAAATATGAAAAACATTGGTTTAATGGTAGGTAGTTGAGCAAGGGTAGGCGGAAATACTGAGAAAAGGCCAAAAAAGTCCATAAAATCATTGAAAAATGTCAGGAAAATGACTAAAAAAGTTCCTTTTGTAATTACCATATTTTTCAAGTGGGGAAGTATTAAAATTGCTTGAATCAATAATAAAGTGTGACCTAGGATAACAATTTCGACATCAATGGTATCAAAATTCATAATAATTAAGTAGGTAAAAATAGCACTTCTTATCCCTTGAATAAAAACAAAAAAATCATAGTTAAGAAAGTGTTGCTTATCTCGCTGTAAATAGAATCCAACCAGAAGAAAAGCTGCCATCGGACAGTCAGGTATAAGCAACCAGAGAATAGGTGAAAAGTCAGAGGTATTTTCAATAACATTTATGTAATAATTGAACCCTATTAAGGCCCCTAGGAAATTACCTGCAATTAATAGAAGTATTAACCAATTTTTCTCCAAGAATCGCTGCTCAAATTCCCAAATGCTATCAGTAGCGGAACAAAAGTGGGAAATCATTTATCTTATTGTCACTTCATCCAACGTTATATATTTGTAGGCGATAGACAATAATATATAACACGAACTTTCGAGCTTCCCAAAATAGTAACAAATAATACAAATAAAAGAGTGGTTTCTAATTGCAGCGAGATATATTATTTAGCGTATTTACAAAAGCAAGAGGAGCTTTTCCAGTTTATCATACGAAAGAAAAACTTAGTGACTCGGATGCTTTGAAGATAGCTGTAAAGTCACAGATAACACTCTCTATGATGAATAATTCGGAATTAGAGAATGCAGAAGCTATTTTGCCATTTACTAGTATATCAGAAAGTATGATCGGCTTCATCTATCTTTTTCAAATCCTACAAAATCATCCTTCCGAGCCAAAGTGCGTTGCAGCACTCACATACCTTCTCCCACAAGAAAACCAAGCATTCCTTTATTCAAAAGTCCCGTTCCTAAAATTTACAGCAGAAGATCTTGCTGCAAAGATAAAACAACAATATATTCATGGACAAACCAAAGAATTTCCCAAAGAACTTCAAGAGTATATGAGAAATTGGGATGTTAGCGAAAAGGAATCTCAAACAGAAATTCTGATTATAGAGAAGAAAGTAACACTCTCAGAACGAACTGATGGTGGATCAGTCGACTTTTTCTTTACTCAAATTAAAAAAGATGAAGATAAAGCTCTGGGGGCATTGTATCGTGGGAATACATTACTTGTTACCGGTGAATCGTCGGTCATGATTGATATGGTTGTCCATTCGCTAGACCTATTCATTCCACAAATGATTTTCCGAAAGGTAAGTTATAGTACTGAATTTATTGACCCTAAACAGGCTGATATAATTGGAATTGATAAGAACTTAATCAAACGCTATCCAAATGAAACTTTAGTGGATACTAAGAAAAAACAGGTACGGAATGGAAAGTTATGTAATTTTTCCAAGCAAATTATCAAGCGAATTAAGAAAGATCCTTCAAGGAGTGAAGAAATACTTAAAGAGGCTTATAATCAGGTTTTAAATGTTTCCAACCTTTTAATCGATGTTT
>JAEOSP010000336.1 GCA_016840305.1 Candidatus Hodarchaeota archaeon | reverse complement strand
ATATACTATTGACAGAAGATATTGTTATCATCGAGTATTAAGCGGAGAATTACAAAATTCGCAGTTTACATCTTCGTTTTCAACGATCTTATTCGAATTATTGCAGTTATAGCAATGAACATAGACTACTTTTGCTTCTAAAACCCCTAGTGTTCCTTTTCCGACCAAAGATGATTTTTCAGCTTGCTCTCTCATTTTTTTGAAAAGAGGACTTGATGAATCATCCAAAGAGGCAATTACACTTTGTCGATCAACACTATGTTGGTTCATTTGTTCCTTCTTTCGGAGGTAAGTTGCTTTTTCATCTGGAGTCATCTGTTCAATCAATTTAAGCTCTTTTAATCGTGATGTGTATTGATTTCGTTGTTGTAAGGAGAGTCTACTAAGAATTTCATGGGTGAAAGACTTTAATTCCTCCATAGTTAGATTGGAGAAAGTAATATTGGCCAAATTTGTTATATCTACGAAATCAGCAATAGCTGGTTGAGGAGGAGGAGGTGGTGGTGAAACGCCCTTAAACTGTGTTTGAGTAGAGTTAAAAGACTGAAATGGAATTTTAGTCTTATTAAAATTTGTATTATTAGTTTTCAAGGAATTATTTTGCTGGGCTAACTGCAAGGAGTTTACTTGAGCTTCCAATTCACCAATCCTGTTTAAAAGCTGAATCATCTGTGCGTTATTCTTGCTATGTTGAACCTCTTTTTCCTCATTATGTAATTCTTCTTGATTATGACATCTAAAACAAATACCAGAAATAAGTTCGTCTTTTAAAATCCGCATTCCACAGCTTTGACAGACTGTGAACATTTTTCCGAGATTTAAAAGTGCTTTTTCAACCCCTTGTTCTTTTGATTGTAATGAAGAAAGCAATATCGAATTATTTTGTTGAATTGAATTCGATTCATGCTGGGAAGAGTCAAATTTTTTGTTAAGAGAACTTAATTGACTGAAAAAGCTTTTAAAGTCTCCTAATGGGCTTTTAAAATCTCTTTGTTCTTTATCAATCAGTTATCTTGCCCTCCTTTCTGCTGATCCTGCATTTGAGCACTCGCACGTTTAATGTACGAGAGTGCAACTGCGCGCTCCATTTCGTTATCTGATTGAACTTCTTCTCCTATGATTGCACCAATCTTCATTAGAAGTTCAAAATCAGGTAGAAGGATATAAGGAAGTCTTTTTTTGAGTAATTGAGCGGATGTTATGTTAAGTGATTGGGATAAAGTGTTTAATTGATCGAGTTTGTCTTCAAGTACTTCAAGAACTGTTGGATCAATATTAGTTCGGGATAATACATCTTGTCTATTGAATGCATCAGATTTTATACCTGATACCTCTTTTCTTCCCTGATATTCTTGAATGACTCCTAGAGTATCATATATTAAGATAGATTTATTTTCTATAAAGAAATGTCTCTGAAATTGTTCCCAGTATTCCTTCCCTGGAATACCTACATACCTTCGTCGTTGTCCCTGAGGAACTGATATATTTACTATTGCTATGGAATCCTTTTCCGCTAAACGACCAACTGCTCCATCTATTTTTCCACGGCTCCAGTTTAATCTTGTAACTAGATCTTTAATTGTGATAGGACGATCAAATTTTTGAATCCTTTTTAATAGCACCTGATCAGTTACTTCTGCGACTCCTTTTGGCAAAAGGATAAACACAACCTTTTCAATTCAATTAACTTTTTTCTAACTTTAGAACGGCTTTATTGACTCATATAATTACTTGTAGACACGTCTATATATACTCACTAGTTGAATTGAAATCATATATTAGAAAATCAACTTTTATTTGTAAAAAACAAATATCAACCTGACTATATAACATTATTGGTTTGCAGGTGATTTAAGTCGGCCCTTTATCGTTTTTTAAAAATAATAGGCCTGTCTTTATATACTAGTAGGTTGGATATATTACAGCATCTTACTTTAAAAAACTTCTGTTATTGTTTCTTTACTTATAGACACGTCTAAATCGCTATTGATACATAAAGAAAAGAAATAATCATCTAATATCAACAAATAAGCTGAAAATACACAGTAGTCCTGTCTATATATATTATAAATATTTAATAGATAGATTTAGAATAGCTGAAATGCTCCTCTATCCAGAATCAAGAAATTATGATATCACACTTTTCTTGGACGGTTAACAGTTGGAAATTAAAATTAATGGCTGCAAAATTATATTATTAGATTTTTTTCAAGAAAAAAAAGAGATAATCCTTGATGAGTTAGATACCGACGAATTGAAGTTTTTTCTTGAATCCTTAAGCGATATGACAATAATTTTCTCTGATAGTAAAAAAACTGAGGAGCTCAAACAACATCTAAGAGCACTAACTATTCCAGATGATCAACTTAAAGCATTACTCCCATTTTTCGATGGGGCTTTCCAGTCATCATTTTCATGGGGATTTGAAGATAAGGAATTCGTATTCATTCGGTTAGAAGAATCAACAAATCTACTTCAACCATCTAATCTTAAAGGGTTCCAAGGATTAATCATTCATGAGATACTTCATGGAGTTCAACGTCAAAGAGGATTAGAAATCAGATTAAGGGACTCTCTCGATTTTACCGTTGAGTTTTTTACACAGTTAGCAGATGTAATCCCCCCTGAGAAGTATAAACGTGAAGAAATAATTATATTTCTTAAAGAAATATCACAGGTAGCCCTTTTTTCCTTGAAGGACATTTTTGTTAATGTAGAAATAATCAAAAGAGGTTTGGTTGAGCCATTAATTATTTTCTATCGTTCAGATATAGGAATTGATGATGAATTTGAAATAACTCCCCCACATTATGAAACCGAATTTGACAAAGGTACAATTCGTGTTAAAGATCTAAAAGCATTTGCGAATGCATTTACATATACTCTAGCGCTTATACCTGTATGGTTACCATTCATGGTCCTGGAAACTGATTCAAAGGACTATGATTCATCAAGAGAATTGAAACACTTCATTTTCGATAAATATTACATAAATCCTTCATTTATTACCAGAGAAATGTGGCATATAGAGAATATTTTTCTTACTAGCTTCTCCTTTTCTAAGAGCTTTCATCGTAAATGGTATGGTGCTATTTTCAACTTGGCACTTGAGTATCTTCTTGGCGAAGATTTTGTGTATTATCACCTTTTCAAGGCTTCAGAGTTAGTTGAAACGCTATATCATGGATCAGAAAATGAAGAGAGGAGGAACCTAGCATTGGTCCCAATTCTAAAAGCTGCGTATGTATATAGGGAAGAACAATTAACTGGAATACAGGAAAGAAACATTGCTGTTCTTAAAGAAAAGCTTTCTGAATATCAAGTCGACGATGAAGAAATTAAGGAGCTAGAAGAAAGTTACAATGATCCCGAAGAACCAGAAATGACTTCTGAAAAGGTTTTTGAGAATCTCATAAAGTTATCTATTATGATTATTTCCCGTGATTTGAGACAAGATATATTTAGTGGAGAGGAAACTTATTTTAAAGACTATAGCAGGGCAATCCTCTCCCTGCTTCAGGCTATAAATTATCTTGGGGAGAAATGCGATGAATACTACTATCACAAAGTCAGACTTACTGTTAAAAAATTATTAAGAACTGATAGTTCAATGAAGAAAAAGAGATTTGCGCTTCTACTTGAAAATTTCGCTCAAAACACGATTTTTCAATCAGAACTTGAACCGACTCAGCAGGAAGTAGACGAACTCATTTATAACTATGATTTCTTTGAGATTCCTCTGAATAACCTTTTTATTGAATTAGGGATATCTTTTATTCAGAATATAAAAAGTGTAATGCAAAAAGTTCCAATTGATGACCCTGAATTTGCTTTCTTAACAGCTCAGTTTGTAAATATGTATATAAGCAATATCAAAATACCTCCTGAAGAAGAAGAGCATTTAAACCTTTCTTACGTGAGTTGCTTAATTTCAATTAAACAAATACCGTTTAATATGACACAAAAAATGTTAACTGCATTTTTAAACGCAAAAGCGCCACCAGAAGTACCAACGTAGTGTTTTAGGGTAATGTATCTCGCCTCCCTGTATTTGTAAACGGCACCAGCAGGATTTGAACCTGCGACCACCCGGTATCTGTTCTTTGTAGTTCAAACAAATGCTGAATAACAGCCGGACGCTCTACCTAACTGAGCTATGATGCCTTTAATTCTATGGGCCTGGGGGGATTTGAACCCACGATCATCCGGTTATGAGCCGGACGCTTTCCACACGACTGCGTTAAAAGCAGACGTTTTAACCGGGCTAAGCTACAGGCCCCGATTTCATGGTTTTAAATGTCTTAATACCAGTTGTCTGCTTGCATTTATTAATTATTATGCAATAATTTACCAGTGTTACTGATTAAACCCATTCTTACGGATAGATGACGTATAATCCATCTTGAAATACGGTTGGATCCTTGCTTCTTCTACCCCTTAACCTTGAAGATTCTGCCAAGCGTGCTGCTGTTTGTGAAACTGTTTCTTTGTTGATTCCAGTTATTGTAACAAGATCGCTTTTTATATTTACATTTACTGATGGATCAAGCGGAATTCGGATGGGATCTCTTCTTCCGTACAAATTTTTTATCAGAACTTCATTTTTCTGAACTTCTACGGTTGCAGGAAAGTGAGAAGTTATTACTTGCACTTTGTATGTGTATAGTTCATTTACACCTTTTATCATATTATTTAAGTGCCCTGCAATTGTTCCCACCATAGAAGCTTCTCTTTTCTTGCCAAAATGACTTTGGATGACAAATTTATTGTCTTCCAGTTTGAAATCAACGTTTAATCTAGAAAATGTCTTCTCAACAGTCCCCTTTGGCCCTTTGATTGTTACAACAAATCCTCCACGGATAGGTTTCATATTAGCTTCAGTATTATCAGGGATTTCAACTGTTCTTTCCACAAGATAATGTTTCATTTTTCCGATCTCCTATTTTACTCTTAGTAAACGTAAGCCAACAATCGCCCACCGAGGTTCTTATCCTGAGCATCATGATGAGACATTACACCTTCAGATGTGGAAACGACCAATATTCCCATATCACGGGCTGGTAGGTATCTTTTCTCCCATTCAACGTAGTCACTAACCTTAACAGGGTATCTTGGTTTGATAACGCCAATTTTAGTTATTCGACCTAGTAGCTGGACTGAAATAATCCACAAATCTTCCATAACTTCGAATTCACCAATTGTCCCATACTTTTGAAATACTCGCAGGACATTAGCAATAATCCTGCTTGCAGGTCGAATCGTAACTTCTTTACGACCGAGAACTTCCGCATTTGCTATAGTTGACATCGCATTAGCGAGGGGGTCATGCATAACCAATTTTATCTTCTCTTTAGTGGTTGGTTTATGTGAGGGTTGTTATTCATACCGAACCTGAAGTGTAGGAATGGCTAATCCGCCTCACCATCCATCTATATCGTCCATGAACCAAGTTGTTAAAGCTTCTCTTGATGAGATTAATGGATTATTCACTGGAAAAAGGTTAATGTTCAAATTTCTCCCCTAAAAGGGAAGGAAAAATAATAATTCTAGATATGTTTAATTTTTTTTCCTTTTAATTTTTGCTATAGAACCAATTGTTGTGGCTCTTGGAATGAAATCTTCAACTGTCGAACTTTCATCGGCCATCTCAGTTGTAAGAGAGATAGATAGTTCTCGCTCAATTTTAGACACTATTCGATCAGTGGGGATAACTTTTTCCATTTCGATTCTGGCAAGCAATGTTTCTTTTTCCTTGATTAATCGGGCAAATTCAGCGCGTCCATGGCCACTTGCCCGTCGAGCTTCTTGAATTATGCTTCCGTATCCATCAATAAGAATTTTATCATGAAGAAAATCCTTTTTAGGCACTTTTTTAACTGGGGGTTTACGTTTTGTCTGAGGTTTCTGTGTATGTTTAGCGTATCGTTGAACCGTTGCTTTTGGACGACTAACAACAGGGTTACCAAATTTTGCACATTTTTGACATGCATAGAGTTCTACATGGTCGATTTCAACAAGCGTAGTAGAAGCCTCAGCCCCACACATTTCACACTGCTGTACATTACTCAAAAGTGAAACTTCCTTTACTGTTTTAAGAAAATCCAACATTCTATATAACTATTTAGCTTCCATTAGAGAAATTATCACAAATAAATTAAGGATTTTGCAGTGTTTGTATGAAAACAAAAATAAAGGATTACTCACTCAGTGATCAACAGAGAAAAATGACTTCCTCTATCCAGTAGGTGGAGCTTCTTAAAGCTTTTATCATTTATCTTGGATTGAAAGGAGTTTATTTTCAATACAATATGTAGGGAATTTCATGCCTGAAACCGTGGATAATAAAAAACCCGCCTTTGATGAGTTCACCGAATCATATACTCGTACAATGGAACGTCGGATTCGTACACTTGAAACAGAGAAACAGTTGGTAGAAGTT
>JAEOSP010000335.1 GCA_016840305.1 Candidatus Hodarchaeota archaeon | reverse complement strand
GCGGGGTGGGGTAGCCAGGCCTAACCCGCAGGGCTCATATGATCTCATCAGAGAGACCCTGAAAGTACTCAAGTTATTTCTTGAGTCTCCAGGAAACCGGATGTTCAAATCATCCCCCCGCTACCACTTAAAACCACTACAATAAGCTTGTTTTAAGCTCCTTTTGAGCAGAGAAAGGTATTAAATCCTGCTTTATTTATGCTCTTTATCTAGGTTTTACTTTTAGGTTTGAACTAGCAAGTCTTATGTAATAGAACTGACTTCTTCTTTTTTATGGGAAAATGGCGTCCTACTGTTGATAGGATTCTCAACGTCCTCAGTGATGGTAAACCTAGGACCTCAAGGCAGGTTGCAGAGGACACAGGGTTGAAAAGAACCTCGATATGGAGGCCATTACATGAATGTTGGAAGAAAGGTCTTATCCTGCGCACTGAAGAGCCTATTTTTGAAAGCTTTGAGACTTTCAGGGGTAGGAGAGGTTTCAGTAAGAACACGAGATCGTATTATTTCTATGTTATGAGGCGTGGAAAAACCGAGTCTCTTCAATTTGATGGTAAACGATTTGTGGCGTATGATGAGAAGTATTTAGATGTCCGGGGATTTAGGGGTGAGAGTAAATCTAAACGGATTCTAAATTTTCTTGAAAGTAACTCGGATAGGGCTTTCTATTCTACTGAAGTTTTCAAGGCTTTGGAAGACAAAGGCGTTAAGATTGGAGACGTCATGAATACAGTTAGAAGGTATAATAGATTCGTCTATGTCCGTGGTTATAGGTCTGATAATAGGCAGACACCGTTTAAAGAAGGATATCTGCTCACATGGATAGACCACGATGAACCAAGGGAAGAGGTAATAGAAGAGGCTATTCAAAGAACCGATAAAGCATTAGCCAATAAGAGTTCGACAAATCCGGTTATTGAGAGGATACATGCGATCAGGGACAGAATCCTAGCGTCTTCGAAGCTTATTGAAATAGTAAGTATGACTTATCTACAGAATGAGCTTGGTTGCACTGAATATGAGATAGAGAATGCTGTAAGCAGAGCCTTACAGCTGTATGAGGATCTCAGAGAGACCAAGATTTTCAAGGTATACCGATATTTCTATCATTCCTCCATGAGTGTAGAGGATCTGAAAGCAGCCATAATTATGAAAGAGAATTACATTAGGATAGTCAAGGGGAGAAACAATCGTGTCGGACATAACTGGGAAGCGATTCCCGAATGGTTTGTAGACAAGTTTACTACTGGAGCTAAGTTCTGGACACAGAAGCATAGAACAACCAATATGGATCCAAGAAGAATAACAATTCATCTTGTCAAGTCTGTTGGTGGAAGGCGGAATAATGCTGAGGTTGACAGGGTTTGGGAAGTAACACCTGGTATCTTTGCTCAACCGATCACTTACGTGCTTTCATGCAAATGGGGATTAGTTCGCAAGAAGGATGTTGAAGACTTCCTTGATGTGTTAAGGTGGAGCAAAGATTTTGGAGTAGACACCCCTGATGGAAGACAGGTCAAGCAGGGAGTAATAGGAGTGTTTGCTGGAAGCGCATTCAAAGCTAATGAAAAAGTGAGATTGAAAGATGACACAGAAATCAACTTAGCAAGCTACACATCTAGGATGAATATTCAACTGCTAAAGGCATCAGACTTCAACCAAAAGCTGCGTGAAAGAGGGCTTATTAAAGGCATTACAGTTCAGAAGATTTGCAAATATGCTAGAGATGAAAAGGAAGTTCGAGAAATGTTGGATAGGATTTGGGAAAGACCAAGCTATGGAAATGAGATACTTACTGAAACTGTAACTAAGAACAAAGATGTTTATAACTTTGAGAATATGCTTGAAGCAATTAAATAATCTGTTACCTATTTTTTTTAAATCTGAACTTCTAATTACTTAATAATTCTTGAATTAATTTAATTTAGTAATTTGTTTTTCTGCTTCTTTGATTAAACTATTTTTTAAGTTACTTCGGCTGGTTTTAGCTAGAAATTCAACAAATTTTATACATGGAATAAATATCATACCTACTCCTTCATTTCTCGCATTTAATGTTAGATTTTTTTCGAGTTGACGATGTATCGAAGGCGCAGAAAAAACACCAATAATCTTCTTTTTCGGATATGAATTTTTAAACTTGGATATGTGATCCGGCACAGATGAAGCTTCAGCACTATTCCATTGAGCTCTATTCCCTCTAAATGTCGTTAACTCTAATACAATAATGCACTCGTCAATTTCAAAGATGACGTCAGGATTACCCGCTTTTCCACCAGGTGCAGGTTCACATATACCATATTTTCCCATAGAGCCAAACCAGAAAACATCATCAACGATTTTGCTCTCCTTTAGCTGAAGTAATAGGTCGAAGAATAAATATTCTAGTCTTCCCCCTTTTCTCCTGTTATCAATATAATTTTTTCCAAGAACGTTATGAATTGTTTTTAATTTTGTATAATATTCCCTATCAAAACCTTGAAAATTACCCGAGAACATCTCCTTGATTCGCTCAACAGCAATTTCTTTTGTTATTTTCTCTTTGTGTTTATGTGCCGAGATATCAATTGTTATTAGTTTATTCTCACGATTAAATTGTGCATTCTGATCAAATAATATACTTCCATTTTCCAAGTCATAGATTATTATTCGATAGTCCTCATTCGGAAAAACTGGAAGAGTTGTTGTTGTGCTATTCGAAATTAAATCGCTTTCTGCTAAATAATTATCTTTTTGAATAGTGATTAGATGCTCTTCTTTTGATTTAGTTTTTATTGTAATATCAAATGGTGGATACAATCTTTTCGGATTTGAGAAATATTCTTTCCATAAAAACCAATCATCTTTAAAATCGAATATTTCTATATCCTCGAATTTTTTCAATAACTCTTTAACAACTTGTTTATCAATAAGCTTGATGGCTGGTAACCTTCTTCGTTTTGTTTTATTTACTTTAACTGAAAATCGATCACATAACCCAGTCGAATAACAA
The DNA here is from genome assembly GCA_016840305.1 of Candidatus Hodarchaeota archaeon. The sequence goes on along the minus strand of JAEOSP010000335.1, from coordinate 15,258 downwards.
AGATACATATAATAACCCGCGGTTGGGGCTTTAACTAATGTCAATATGCCTTCACGGGTTTTTTTATAGGCTTCAATTTCAGCGGTCCTATTTTCTGGTGCTAAACTCCTGAAATTTCTTATTTTTTCTATTATTAATGGTAATTCATCTTCAGCTTTTACATGGAATAGAATATATCCAATTTCTTCGCTATCTAAATACTCTAATTCTAAAAGAAGTTTTAATGTCATTCGGAAAGGAAAAACTAGAATGTTTTCACAGTCAGTTCTAATAAAAGGATTTGTAATGATCAATTTGGACATTTGTTGCTTAAATACTTCAGAGGTTTGAATTAGATCTCCTGCTTTTACATACGCTCTTAGATTTTTGTGTTTAGGCACATTTGCTATATCATGTTTCTTTATTAATTCAAATCCTACATCAGTGACCATTATTCTGGGAGGGCGAGTTGTCTCATCGATATAAACAAATCCCAAATATTTTGGTAGATTAGCTAATAAGGTTCGAATAGACTGATGTGTTATCACTCTTCCAGATCTAGTTAATCCAGCTTTTCCCATTTCACTGCCTATACTTTCTTGTTTTCCTGGTGACCAAGATTTTCCAAGAAATTTATCCCAAGACAAAACATAAACCATGTAGATCGTTTGATGCACATTTCCTCTCTTGGGAATATGCCATATTTCTTTTGATCTTATCGTTTTAGTCACTCTTTTTCACCAGGTCAATTACCCAGTCTTTTTTGATTAGTCCCCCTCTTCCCGAACGGGGTATTCTCAAGTATCTATTTTTAATAATATACGAAAAGATATTTTCCAGTCTAAAGCCTCTTCTTTTAGCAACATCAATCAAAATTTCATGAGTTGGGACTGTAACCCCTCTTATCCTACTATCCCCAATTACTACAACATAGTGAGCGTCGTTTTTTAATAGTCGATTAACTTCTGCAAAGTTCTTATCCATGTCTTCGAAAAATTTCATGACGACATGAGCACGTTTTTTATCTTGTTCATATATGTTTTTGAGTATTGTATCTAATTTTAGATTTCCAGTTTTTTCGATTGTTTTCGAATACACACTTGAAGAAATAAATTCGGTTCCAACCTGTTTTCTTTTTATTTCAATTATATTTTTATCTCCATAATAACCCAACCAAGCGTTTTCGAGTCTTAGGGATCTGACATAATCAAAGGCGTTAATATAGGGGGGCGATGTTACAGCCAAATTGACTCGATTAATGTATTCTGGAATATTAATGTCACGAGCATCTTCGGCAATTAATGATGCTTTTCCAAATTTGACCTCACTATTTTCTCCTAAATACTCTGAAATCGCTTTGAGATAAGTATTCATGACTTTAAGAAATGTCTCTTGAACATCAAGTGGTATTTTTTTTATTCTCGTGGATACATATGGTTTTGGAGATGTATCATCAGCATAAGAGCACTTTTTGATTATTGACGCGAAACATACTAGAAGAAAATTATGGATTTTTTCGTCTTGTGTATGTTTGTATATGTCATCAATTGCTTCTTTTAAGTAAGATAATTGAATGATGTTATTTGAGGGGAACCAGTGATTAATATTATGTAAATCTGGTTTGAATGGATTTTTAATCGCCTTTCTAGCAAATAATTTTGGTTTATTATTTTTCAAATATTTTATTTGTTTCTCTGACAGTGTTGTGGTTTTTGCTCTACACAATAGTTGGCTTAATTTGTCAAAATCTACACCTAATGCGTTTCTACCATAGAGGATTGCCTCAACAAGTGTGGTTCCTGAACCTGCAAAAGGATCTAAAATTAGCTGTCCTCGTTTGGTGTATTTTAATATCGCCCATCGGGGAATATGAGGAATGAATTTACATGGGTATTTAAAAAATCCATGAGTATAATAATTCACTTTATTCGATATTATTTCAAATACTGAATTATATTCGACATTTTCTGGAATCTCAGTAATTTGAATTAAGGTGTTGTTCATTTTTTTAACACAATTATGCTTTCTCTAATATATTCCAATAGAGAACCAAGTTTATTATATTGTTGAGAACTCGTTTCGTTTCTTCTGGCAACAATGATTTCTTTTACTGTGAATCCTACTTTTTTTCCAAGTTGAGATAATATAATATCTACTGGGATAGTCAAATTTCCATAAGCTGAATTTCCTACTACTATTACAGTATACCCCTCGTCTTTTGTTTTTTGGTAAAGCATCTTCAGTAGCTGGGACATATCATAAAAATAATAATCTAACATTCTTGGTATTCTTTTATCCCAAAGTTCTTGTTTATTTAAATAACTAAGAATTTTCGATAATAATTCAGTTCTATGTTCAGCGTCAATCTTTCTATTCAAATCCGCGCTTAAATTGGATGCTAAAGCCGTCTTACGCAATTTTCGAAGTTCCTTATATGATGAAACATAATCGCCTAACCATAATTCGATCTTATATACTTCAAAAGGATCGAAACAATTAGCATATGGTGGAGAAAATATTGAAATATCGATATTTGGCATAGCGATTTTTTCAAGATTCAAACATGAATCATTTATTATAATGGGTTCGTAGTCATTATTTGAGTCATCAACATCCTCAGATATTTGAATCAATTTTTGTTCAAACTGTTCAAAGGGATCTAAGTCAACTTTCACTGTTTTTTTCTTTAAGCCATTCCCACCTTTTCTATAATTTGAAACATCTTCTAAAATTGATAGAAAAGCACCAAAAAGTAGATCTCTAACTTTTTCGTTTTTGATTTTTCTGATCTCTTGCTTTAAAAATTCGATTTTTTCTAATTTTTCTCTATTAAATAATTTGTTAATAATTTTTAGCTCATATTTTTTTGTGACATCTTGATGATTAGATTTGAAGTGTGGTATTACGAATCCTTTTATTTGTTCAATTTCTTTATGATCATAATTTCGCGTTTTTATTTTTATTATAAATGCACTAAAAGGATTAATTTCATACCCTAAAGACTTCATTTTTTTTTGTTTTGCAACTACTAACGTTGTTCCCGAACCAGCAAAAGGATCAAAAACATATTTTTTTTCTTCCTTAACGTTGAGATGTTTAAAAATATTCGATACAAGTTTTGGAGAAAATCCCTCTTGAAAATAATACCATCTGTGTATTGGCTCGTCTTTAGTTTTTGAGAAATTAACTAAATACTCATATGACCAATCTTCATGAGTGTTAAACTCTAGATCAAATTTCTTATACATATTAAAAAATGAATTTGAAATCTCAATATTCATTATATCAACTTTTTACTATCAATTATTTTACAGCTTAGTTTGGTTTTTTTTAATTTGCATATCCTATTACGGATGTCAAAGGATGTAATTTCACCTCTATCTATCTAGATTGTAGCATTTTTAAAATAACTATTTCTTTTATTGTAGTTTAACATTTGTAGAGCACTTTCACATTAAAGTTCTTCATTAATTAATTACCGGAGATTAAGTAACATTGTATTACCCAATTTGGTAATGGTATTATCATTTCATATTTGATTATAATTATTAACAAAGGGTATAAGTCTATAGACTTCATGTCTTAGAGGCCCCACTTCCTTATAATGAGGAAACTTAAATGTGGTGATAAAAGATATTGGTTGATATGGCGAAGCTTCCTACTATTTCCGTAAGCGAACTTCAAAAATTAAGTGAGGGTATAGTGTTAGTTACTCCATCAAGACTTGAGGGTATAAATTTTTTAAAAAAATATAATGCTTGGGGATATCTTCGTATTAAGAAACGTCCAGATTATTTAGCAATATATGTATCTCGACCTGAATCAAAGATCATGTATTTTGGAAAAGTGAAAAAAGTCATTTATGCTAATAAAGTTGATAATATCCCTGTAGCAAGTAAAGATATTGATAAAAAGTTAATTCTTCTATGTGATGATTCTTTAAGAAGATTAGAGAAGGTAATCCCTCTTGGAAAATGTCCTTGGAAAGCACAAAGCACAAAAAGAGTTAGATTATCTCGTTTTATTAAAGCTAATTCATTAGATGATTTATAACTATGTAACTACCAATCCTCTTCAACTTTTATGTTTGAGAGTTGAGCTGACTTCAGGTCTTGCTCCGTAATCTTCTCGTTGAATGTCCTCAGAGCCTGTATGATGGCGTCTGTGTAACTTGTCACTAGTCCTCTCCGCTTCCATTCTTCCAGCCACCTTGCAGGTTCACCTTTTACTGTTGTATTGATCCTGACGCTTGGGCTCTTTTCATCGTTTTTCCTCTTCATTGAATGATGACACCTGCCTTTTCTTTGAAATCAAGCAATCTTGATTCACAGTTCTCAACTTCTGTTAAGGTTTCTTCCATCTCTCTAGCAGCTTCGAGGCTTCCTTCCTCTCTAAGAAGCTTGATCTCCTCTTTATACTCCTCAATCATTTTCCCCCGTATCTTTTCCTTCCTAGACTCAATATCCGCATTAGCGACCTTGAATTCTTCCTGGAGTTCTTTGGAGATTCCCCATGTATCCCATCCCTCTTCACCAATTTCTGGAGCACCCATAGACTCTTCTTTAAACTGTCGCCAGAGATCTGGATACAAAATCTCATTGTAAAGCAAGTCAAAGTGCCTCATAAGGTCTTCATCCTCATTTTTTGGATTAATGTCCAATATTGCTGTGTAAACGCAATGCTCTAAAAATAATTGAAAAAGCGAGGGCATCAAAATAGGCCAAACATCTTCAATGACTTCCCTAATTTTAGGTGAAGACCACTTGTCGATTGTCTCCAGTTCATAGGTGCTTCCTTGTTCAATTATACGTTTAAAATCCCATCCATATCGTCGAAAGATGTCTCTGACTTCCTCGTCGAGGCGCTCATCAGTCCTCTTTTCAAGACTGTCAACGAGTCGTCTGAACTGGCTCTTGCTCATGGCAGCCTCTCCTCCACTGCTTTCACCCTCTCAGCCAGCTCCTCCAGGTCTTGATCTCTCAAAACCAGGTTTCCAGCTGAAACAGCCTGAACGATTAACCGACCCCAAGCAATGCGCTCCCGATTCTTGGTCTGCCTGTGCTCAAACTTGTAGATGGCCATATCCAACACTCGACCAACGTAACTAAGATAGACATCCCTTGAACTTTCACCCAACTTTACATCCAACTTCTCCACAGATCTCTCAAAACTCCCCCTCAACTACCTCACTTCACCTTTTTTCAATTAACCCATCTCCAGAAACCCTCAGGATCCATGAGTATCCTCCCTTCTTCGTCTATAAGCCTCCAAAACAACTTGTCTGCATTGTTTTCATTCATTCCAAGCTGAATAGCATGTTCAACAAAATCGCTTCTCATGAACTTCTCTGGTAGCAAATTCTTCAGTTGATTAATAATTTCAGAAACACTCAAAGATCTCGAAGCTGAATGCTCTTCATCTTCAATTTCTTTTATTCCCCTGATATTCCCCCTATTTTCTTCTTTTAGCTCATCAACATTTTCAGACGAAATAGGGGAAGGATCTGGGGAGTATACTAATCTTCGACGCCTATCATTTGGGTCAAGGTCTTGAAGAATGAGCCCTGCTGCCTCTAAGGATGGTAGAATTTCCCTTCTCAGCTTTTCGTCGGGAAGGGCTCGATGGTATGCTCTGAAATATTCTTGTTGGATTGTTTTTCGGTGAAGACCAATATCCGGATTTAAGTTTGGTCTGATGACTTTCCGATGGATCTCATAAATGTGAGGTGATAAGCCTAACTCATTTTGTTTCGCTATCTGGTTGTAGAGTCTGAAACCAGCCTCGATATCTTCCGAATTAGCTCTTATTTTTTTATTGGGTAATGATTCTCTGTGAGCCCAGTTGAGAAGAGCATAACTCTTAATTAATGATATTAATCTTGGAAAATCTCTTTGATGTCTAGGAGTTAAGTTTTGATGGTTTTTCAGGAATCGTTCACATACTTCGTCCCATTCATCTATGACTACATCTCTTATTCCCGCTGTGCGAATTAAGTAAACTCTGTTTCTCAGCCATTGTCTTCTACAGTCTGATTCGAGAAGGTTTTTGAAGCGATCTCTGTTTCCATGTTTCTCTCCCAGAAGGTATATGCTTTCAAGAAGCTTTTCTTCATCTACCTCTGGTGAAAGCAGAAAGACCCTTGTTTTCTCCTGTTCATCAAGTTTTAGCTTTGCGCTGCAGAAGATGATTGTTGGGTATCCTCGTATTGTGACGTTTTTAGTCCTTAATCCAAATCTCTGTGTCTTATCAGTGATCTTATATTCCAACTCTTTCTGATCATGGCTTAATAGAGACCTGAGTTTCTCCATGAGCATATAGTGTGGCTGATCTAGGAAGATTAGGATCTTCTGTTCAAGGTCAACAAGTATTCGACTGGTTCTAAGTCGCTTTTCCCATTCATGCTTCTCTTCAGATGATGAATTTTTGCTTGGTCGATCCTTGAGATTAATTTCTTTCCCATTTTCATCCACAAGAGTGCCTGTTTCATGAAAGAATGCAGTTGGCGAAGCTGAAGCAATTATTTTTTTGTCTTTATGTGGAAAAAATGAAGCTAGTTCTAGTGGTATGTAGCTTTTCCCGGAGGAAGATTCGGCTTGTAGAGCTATGTTTTGTTGGTTTTCTTCCGTATATGTAGATAGCAAAACTAAGAATAGTATTGCTTTCGTTGGATTGTCTCGTTTTATTGTTGAAGAAAAAATGTCAAGGAGGTCATCAATATTTGTAGGTCTTTTTAAGCTTCTAAGATGTGCTTCCAAAACATCTTTTGAAGTCAGACCAAGTTTGCTGGCTACGTTATCATAAAAACCAGATTGATGAGTTTCTTGAACAGTAAAGGGCCCACAACTTAAACCCTCATTTGTAGAGTAGGAATATCCTTGTTTCGAGATGTTCTCAACAATTTTCCATTCACACCTATGAACTTCGTTACCCACAGATACGATCCCTATTTCATTAGAGACTGCCTTCATTTTTCCTCTCACCTCTTTCCTGATCTTTTTGGTATCTGTGGTTCTCTTATCGTAACACCTAAATTACGTGAGGAAGGCATCCAGTTACAGTATTGCCCATTTTTCAACTCAACTTCCTTTGTTCGTTGAATTTCCCTACGGATGCATGAACGGATGAAACCGCTGCGATTGATCCCTCGGATCTTGGCTATTTCATCAATCGTGTTCACTATCTCAGGATCCTCCTGGAAGGATACGAATCGTTTCATGATATCAAGAAATAACAAAGTATAATATATTCACCATCGAAGATGAATATATTCACCAGGGTGAATATCATATACGTGAATATCCTGGGAGGAAAGGGATGAGCGAATATTTTAGGGGAAAAGCATTAAGCTCTAGCGCGGAAACAGCTTTACTTCACATCTTAATGAATGGTCCAACCCACGGTTATGACCTTATAGCTAAGGCTTCTCTGAATACTAACACAGCCTATGCAGGCCCTAAAGCGTTAAAAAAAATGGGTTTATTAAAAGTGAGAGATGTAGAAGGAAAATCTGGACAGCGAAAGACGATGCATTTCCTGACCTTAGCTGGTCTCTGCGTAGCTCTAGATATTTCAGATGAAGCATGGAGTAATATGGATCTAATTGTTAAAATATGGAAGGACTTTTTACATTTCCCATTTGAAGAAAAGTGGACAATCTTCCGTAAACATGAATTCACTGAAAACATTAAGGACGCTTTCAAACGTGAAGTAGAGATATTTTATGGTATAAGAATAAACAGCGTTCCTTCTAAATACAAATTTCCTTCTTCTTCGTCGCCTCCAGACATAGATACCCTCAATGTCAGAAAAAGAATCGAGGATCTAGTTATTGACCGTATTACGAATTCAGATGAAGTAGAACAGTTAATCAAATGGTATAAGATCTTATCTGACGATCCTGAGTTAAGAAAAAAAGCTATTCGATGTCTAAAAGAGTGGATAGTTGCTGTTCAGGATTTAGAGAAACGACTCAAGAAAAAGGAGATTATGATCACAAAGTTGGAGACTATGATCCTTCAAAATCTTGAACCCGATTGGAAGGAAATAGAAAAATTGGAGTCTGATGCGCAAAGAGCTAAGATACGTCTTTCTGATCCTAGCTAGTTAATGTCTAATTATATATCTTTAAAAAATAGAATTCTAGCGATATCTTTTTCTGTAAATAATAATTCATTTCCCATTTCAATTTCTTCAATTACATTCCAATTCTTATTACGTAAAATTAGCTTTGGATTATGAATAATGACGTCCTTTGGCGCTTCTTCTCTCCCCGAATAATGGAGCTTTCCTTTATATTCAAGGCCATTTTGAGTATAAATTATAACATAAGCGCCACTTTCTCCCAATTTTTCTTGAAATAGATACCAACAATCTTTAGGGATAATTTGTTTACCAAAAATGCATCTAGTTAAAACTCCTATAATAGCTCCAAACCCTAACGATATTCCCAGTAAAAAAAATAGATATAATGGTTGGAAAATATTTTCTTTGATAATTTCGAGATCATTTATTCCAGTGATAAAGGAAAAAAATGCGTATACACCTAAGCTAAAAAATAGACTCCAAACAGTCATTTCAAACTCTGGTATCTTTCTCTCAACAATAGCCAGATATTGAAAAATTTGAAATGCTACAAAACCTGGAATCAATAGAACAATGACGACAAGAATATCTGAGATAGATGGTAATATTGCCATAACTAATAATCACTTTGGTTCTTTTTCCTCACTCCTTGACTGGGGAGTGTTTGGTTCTTCATCATTAGTCAACGTGAAAACTTTCACCCATTTTTCAATTATTTTTTTGTTTTTACTCATCTATCTTATCCTTCTTTTTTTGTGACTTCTTCGGTTGAGGAGTTTCAGGCTCTGGTTCTATTGGAAAATTAAATTTTTTCAATGTTTCTTCAATTGGTATTCCTTTCTTCCCTTTTTCTACAAGATCTTCTTTATCTTCCTTACTTTTATTCAAATTGCCCTCTCCTATTAACACACATAATTGTTTCATATTGATAATTCTTAGATGAAACGTTTCATTACTTACAATAGAGGACATATATATAGTAATATTACTAAAAATGTATAGAAGAAAATTAAGATTCATAGACGTTTGGAAGGGATATAATTGGAAATTATTGATGTCAAGATTAATAATTACATGAGTCTTTTCGATGTGGCATTTTCACCAAGTAAATTCACGGTTTTGTTAGGAAAAAATGGATCTGGTAAAACAAACATTGTTGAAGCGCTTAACAGATTTTTTAATGACCTTGCAATTTCTGGAGGTGGAGTGCCCTCGGGTTTCACTGATTATTTTTGGTTTGACAGAGATTTGACTAATCCAATAAGGATAGAAGTTACAATAAAATTAAACGAAAAAGAAGTTAATGATATCTTTTCATTACCAAAGACTATCCGTCAAATTTTCAAAAAGAAATTTGGTGAAAATTATTTTATAATATCAATAGTAAGACAGTTGGTTGACCTTTCTACTGGATGGAAAACTGAATTTATAAAATGGAATGATCTTCAACTTGTATTCGAAAACAAAGTAATAGATTCTTCAAAAATAAACGAATTTTTAACATCTGAAGATTTTAAAAACAATTTTAAAATGTATTTTTTTACTCAAGATAATCTAGGTGGTCCTCGATTACTAGTAGATTTGAATAATAAAATTGCTTACTATAGCAATCCACAAATTGATTCTTTGGTAGTTACAAATATTCTCTCCACTTCTGAAGAAACATATGGAAAGGACTTTAAAACTTGGGCTTCAGAACAAGGGTTAACACTATATGAAAGACCTCCAAATACTGAAGAAGTTTCATTCCTCATTGAAACAATAACTCAAGACGATTTACAAAGTATGTTAAATAATCTAGTAAATGCATTGAAGGGAAAATTTAGATATATTTCTGCTTCGAGAGATGTTTTATCAACCCCTGGTATAAGGTCTTCTCTGATTGATAATAGAGTGTTAGAGAGTTTAAGAACTCTATTCATCAGTTTAGCTCGTTCTGATCAAAGAAAACGTGATAAATTTAGCAATTGGGTTGAAAGTTTTATTGGAAAAAGATTGGAGCCTAATCCTGCTCAAGTTTTAGCTCAGGATAGAACACTTCATCTACCCCTTCATTATCTTGGCGGTGGTGAACAAGAACTTGCGCTTCTTATGTGGAATTTATTAGATCCACAAATCATTACTGTAATTGAAGAACCTGAAATTCATTTCCATCCAGAGTATTCTAGAAAATTTTTACAATTTCTTAAAGGAACGCTTTGTGATCAAAGTCAAGTTATTATTACAACTCATTCTCCAACTCTAATAGATAAAAGCGATATCGAGAATAATTGGTGGGTAAGGAAAGGAGTTCAAGGAACAGAAATTCAAAGGATTGATTCGAGAGAAACATTGAAACTTGCCCTTTCAGAGTTGGGAATGATTCCAAGTGACCTTTACCTAAAAGATTACGTGTTATTTGTAGAAGGAGGAACAGAAAAAGAAGCGGTCATCCCAATATTTGCCAATAAACTTGGATTAATGAATGTTGAGGAACTTGTTGCCATAATTTCTGTAGGTGGTGATCCTCACATTAGAGATTACCTGAAAATCTGGTTAGAGCTTCTAAATTATTATCCCGTTGAATATGCGATTATTTTGGATAAACATAGTGAACAACTAGTTTATGATCTTATCAGAGACGAAAAATTTGACATTACTATGGATAGATTTTACATATTAGAGAAAGGCTCAATCGAAGATTACTATCCAGTTAGTATTGTAGAATCAGCTCTCTCAGCTCTCTTTGGAATAGCTGATGCTAAAATACATTTAGATAAACCAATAGCTAAGCAAATCCAAAAAATATTAGAAAAAGAAAAGAAGATTCGAAATCGATGGAAAGTTGATTTAGGTGAATACGTATCTGAACAAATGACTGAGGAAATTATTCCTGAAGAAGTAAAAACTGTGATTAAAAAGATCCAACAGCATCTTAGCTAACTAGCTGTTGACGTGACATACATTCCTATAACCCGTTCACATTTCCTGCAAACAAGATTACCCATTCCAAAGAAGCCATGCTAGCTAGTGAGAACACTACTATGGCCAGCTTTATCAGTATATTATTAAATCGATAAGAAAAAGAAAGAAAGTTATAGAACATTAAACAAATTATCATTGGTTCACTTTGGATAGGAATGATCTTTACTCATTTCTTGGAAGTGTGATCTCTGGTATTCTCGCAGTTTTTTCTTGGTTTTGGGATATCCCACCTCTACAATTTCTTTTCACATTTGTATTGGGCGCCTCGATTACGTATCTTTTTCAGAGCAGACTTCAAGATCGAGCTGAAAAAAGAAAGATTACCAGAGAAATAATCGAAAAAATTTATGGACCTATTTATATAGAGCTTCAAGAAATCGAGGAGCTTCTTATTCAACAATTAGAAACTCCCGTTCCATCAATAAATGGCACATTCTTCGAATCAGTATGGGAAGAAATCCAAACTTATCCTGAGTTTTTCACTGTCCCTTTAGAATTAAGAAGGAAAATAGACAGCATCATCAACAAATCTGAAGAAATAAACAATGAAATGAATTACGTCAAATCAATTGTGAGTTCAACTCTTATCGAAAAGGAAACACCAATTCTTCAAAAATACATCATGAATGTTGGACACCGCCTTGCAGAAAGGAATCCGGATGGTCCAATATTCTTTTTTTATAAAACAGAAATTGGTCGAACACATTATTTCTCCTCATTAATTGACCATATTATTCTTGATAATGATCCAACTGAAATGTTAAAACTAAACATTCCAGATTATGATCCTGAAAGAAGCTATGTTAGGATGGATATTGAAAAAGACGGGCCCAGTCAATCACACGAATACAAAATAATTGAGGTCCCATTAACCAAACTCAATGAAGAATTGAATACATTATTAGAAGAAACTAAACAAGCTGTAAGAGAAAAAAATGACGTCGTCAAATTATTAGAGAAGAGAAGAGAGGTTTCTGAAGAAATAAGTGAGATACTTCCTGTTATAAAGAAGCATATTGAGAAACATTATCCTATGGAAAACATTTGATTCTTTTTTCAATTAACTAGGAAATAAAAGGTGGTTTAAAACGAAAGATGACGAAATCAGTCTTAAATTGTTTAAAGAATCGATGGACATGGGTAATCGCAGAAAATAAAAAATTCTTGAGAATGTTCGCGAAAAAATAGAAAAATATGACGGTCTTTGTGATGCAAAAAAATACAATTCCGCCTTTCATAAAGTCCTTAATGCTAGAAATCAGAGCTGTTGCCTTGTCGACGAAGATGGTAACGTAAGTAGAAACTCACTTGAAGTTATTGAAAGTGCATTGTTAGCTTTTGATATGGGAAGGCAGATGGATAACACTTTCAAGACCAGACTAAGAAACAAACTTGGAAACACAGAAGTTAGAGAAATCTTGCAAGATTTTAGGAGAATAAAGATCAATTCTCCAAATGTTGAGTCGATAAAAAATAATGTGGAGAAACTTTACGAAGACCTATCCAATAAAGAGAATGGGTTATCCGCACGAGGGGATAAATTTGAAGTAGGCACGACAAAAACATTGACTTTTCTTTTCCCGGAACTTTTCGTAATTGTTGACAGTAATGTGAAAAAGGCATTACATAAAACTGGTCTAGGTGCTCCATTTAACAAATTTTGGAGCGTTATGAATGTTTGTAGAAACGAACTTGAGGATTGGGAGGAAACACACGGTCACTTGGATAGTTTGCTTGAGCTTGATATATCACCAACCACATTAACAAGAATTTTTGATAAGTGTGCCTTTGTAACTGGAAAATTTCCACAACAATTCCAATACCTAGCTAACCGTAATTTGCTAGTGTGAACGCAAGTGTAGACCTACAAGCGTTAGTTAGCTACTTGAAACCACTTTTAGAATATACTGTCTTATCTTTGAAATTTATATTGGGTAAAGCAATAACTTATCTATTGTCTGGTGAAAAAATAAATGATTTTGGCTATGATACCAGCATACAATGCTGAAGATACCATAACCAAAGTTGTCTTAGATACAATTGATAATGTAGATTCTATTTTGGTTTGTAACGATGGAAGCACAGATAATACGAGAAGAATTTTAGAGTATTTATGTAAAGATGAAAGAATTTCTCTATTTAATCACGATATGAATAGAGGGAAAGGAAGGGCACTAAAAACATTGTTTAAGAATGCTAAGTGTCTACAAAGTAATGCTTATGTCACTTTGGATTCTGATGGTCAACATAATCCAAAAGAAATACCTCAATTGGTAAAACCAATATTAGAAGGTATAGCAGATGTTGTAATAGGAGTCCGATCTGTTTCAGATATTCCACTTTATAGACTGATCGGTATTCGAATATTAGATGCTATTGCTGGAGATGAAGAAACTCAGGGAGGATTTAGAGCGTATAATCAAAATGCTTTAAATGAAATAGAACTAACAAAAGAGGGGTTCAGTGTTGACACTGAAATTTTAGATATCTTGAAAAAGAAAGGAATGAGAATAGTCCCTGTGCCAATATCAGTAAAATATGATGAATACAGTCATTCAAAGAATCCTATAATACATTTCCTTGAAGTTCTACAATATCTCTTTCAAAGAAGACCCTGAAGAACATTTGGAATTAGGAGGATGATCTGCATTTATAGTTAGCTTTTTCTTATGATAAAGGTAGCTAAAACGTGAATAAATTATTTGGTTTTTAGTGGATCTAAATGGATACTTTATTTTCTGAAAAAGAACAGACAATTTTTGATAAAACAAATCAGAATTCCGATATTACGATTGGAATAACATCATATAAGAATTCGAAAATGCTGAAAGGATTACTTTCTAAACTTGATAAAGAAATATGTTTGGAACATAATTATGAATTAATTATTGTAGGTGATCAAGAAGCTACTTGTTTTGCATACATATTGAACCATCAAAATTGGACTTCAATAAAAACTATCACCGAAGTAAAACGAAAAGGTAAACCTTGGGCAATTAATCAAATAATTAGACACTCAAAAAACGAAATAATAGTTCTTATTGATTCCGATGTAATTCTTAATTTTACCGCGATTTGTAAAATCCTAAAAGCATTCAACAATCCAAATATTGGAGCCGCGTCTGGAAAAGTAGTCGCATTAAAATCAGATTTTGGTATTTTCACATACTGGTCAGATTTCTTATGCATCGCAAACGATTATTTTAGAAATAAAAAATATAAAAATGGAGAATTTTATGAACTCGCAGGAAGCTTATTAGCTTTTAGAAAACAACTAGTGAATAATATTCCAAACGATACACTTACAGATGACGCGGTTATCGGAATACTGTCAAATAATGCAGGATATAAGAACAAATACATTCGAGAAGCTGAGGTAAAATACCAATATTGTTACACTTTAAGAGAGTTCATACGAAAGAGTCGTAGAAATTGTGCGGGTTTAATTCAGATTCATAAGAGATATGGTGTAAAAATTAGAGATCCGTTAGTAGAATTTAAAGAATTTTTTATATTCGGAATTATGCACGCTAAAACAATAAAAGAATTATATGCTTTTCTATTTTTATGCTTTTTTAGATTATTGTGTTGGGGTTTAGCTTTTTACGATCTAGTCATCAAAAAGAAAGATATGATAGACATTTGGCTGATTTAAGGGTGTTAAATCCAAATCTTATTACTCTCCAAATATAAGTAAAATAGAAGACCCGCGTTAATCACAATTAATATTGCATGAATAACACTTGGTAGTATACTATTAATTGTTAGTCCGAAGGGACTGGAAAACAAAATAAGAAAATTAAATAGCATTGACGGTAGAAATGATAGAGCAGTTAACAGTAGAATTGATGTTTTATAATGCAAATTTTTAGGTTCATTTTCTAAGTAGAAATGTTGCCAGCCCATCCATAAAGATTGACTTGTTAAATCATTATCCTTTTCTACATATCCAATTAATTTAGGAATTTTTTGTCCTTCTATCCATTCTTTGATATAACGACCAATAAGTCTAATGCTGATCTGTTCCCAAAACATTCTTAGAAAAATGACTGTTGAAAATAAGGGAATAGCAATGATGATATCATAAACTTGAGAACTAAACGCAGCTCCATAAAAAATGCTCAACATAGTAAAATGAATAAAATAAAGTTGGATATGGTTACGAAATTTATTTAGTAATTCGTTCCTCAACATCTCATACTCTTTCAATATAGTATCGATTTTGAGTTGATC
>JAEOSP010000334.1 GCA_016840305.1 Candidatus Hodarchaeota archaeon | reverse complement strand
CTCAAAGTCAAATAATTCGGATCAGTAAAAGCAGCTCTAGGTAACACAATTCCCTTAAAATGAGCTCCATTATGTTTTGTAACGGTAACTTCTGACCAAACTTTCACCTTATTTTGGATCAAAGTTTTGCGTGTTTCTTTGACATAACCAGGTAATGGATCATTTTCTGAGCTCATATTATTCACCTTGGATTTTTCCTCCCAATTTTAGTTAGAGCTGATATAATTTGTTCACTTGATAGCATCGGGAAATGAGTTTTTACTACTCGAAATAGTTGATGAGATGGTTGATCCTTCTCTACTGTCTCATAATCTTCTATTATTACTTTTATTCTTTGTAGAATTTTTTCATCCATTATATTCTCAGATTGAAGAAAATTTTTATTATTGTAAGTCCCATTTTTCTGCATTTCAATTATTATTGGTTCCAAATTGTCTCTGGATACTTTATTTGCTAGAATATCACAAAATATTTCTTTGAAATCATGTTGAGATTCTTTTGTTAATTTATTTTTACGTAAAAGATAAGATGTTTTTTGAATTAGACCAAGTAGTGTTCTACTTGTATTTGGAAATTGATAGATGAGAGATGTAAACTCTTTGTAGAAGCCACTTTTCTCAATATAAGTTAATTCAGAGATTGTGATTGGAAATTCAGCAAGAATAGTCCATGGAGGTAGTATGTTCTCTTTGTTTAGCGATGGAAAATCTATTGATATTGATACTGGAGGTGTATCTGTATCAGAATACATTCGATCTTTTCCATGAATCACTCGTAGAAATTCACTGTTAAATGTCTCTTCATTGACACGTCGGGTTTCCTCTGGCACACCAATAACACTTTTCTTCATCCTATCAATTGCTCTTGATAAAGCATGAATTGTTGTGGTTTGTGTTCCGCGAATTACAACAAAATTATCATTAGCTTGTAAACTTAGGATTTCTCTAACCCTTTTCGAATTGAGCCAAGAAGCGGGTGTATCACATTGAGTCATCTTTTTCATAGATATTCCTGAAATTAGTTCCACAAAATCGAAAACTTCTTCTGAAAAGGTTTTATTTGGCTGTACCTCTTCTAAAAAGATATCTTTGCAACTAGTTAATCTAACAGCAAGTGCACATTCCCCATCCTCTAGATCTAATACTGCAGAAGATACATCGATAAGATTTGGTTGAAAATCCTCTGACTTCACACCCCTTTTTACCAGTTCTTTTTGAATTTTAAGTAAAGCAAGTTGACGGGTGATTTCATGATCACAGTAGTGATGTAGATCGTTGATATTTTGAATTCCTTTCAACTCCACTCTTGATCCTCCTGTTATAGAAATATTAACATCTTGTCTAACTGTTCCAATTCCTCTTTTTGCTATTCCAAGTACACGAATACTTAATCCTAGGATAATTCCAATTTCATGTAAAGTGTGGGGATCGTGGCAATCTAAATGATTTGTAATAATTTCAGTCAATGGTATGCCTAAACGGTCTAGATTAAATTTAACGTCTCTAGAAGCTCTATCTACAAAATCTACTCTACGAGCAGCATCTTCTTCTATAAGAACATTGTTTATACGAATTTTTTGATTATTCTTTAACGTAATATGTCCATCACGAGCAATAATTGTAGTCCGTTGGAAACCTGTCGTTATTGATCCATCCAAGTACTGTTTGCGGTTGAAAATTACCTCCGATACCGGACTTTCACAATTCAAAAATTTTGCTAGTAAAAAACCCTTTCTCAAGGTTTTTTCGCATGGTTTAAAAGGAGGAGTTTCGTCCATTTCGTAGGTGCAGATATTATCTCCATAGGTTTCATAAATAACTCGATATTTTTTCTCAAATTCAACAAGCATTCCAGCATCAAAGTCCCCTAGCTCTCCAAGTACTGGTCTAAAAAAACGCTCAAAATGATAATCAGGTACAGCAGAGGAGGATATTAACTCAGGTTTGCAATGACAGAATAATTTTCTTTGAGATTCGATCTGTGCATGGATTTCTAAGCCAGCTCTAAAACCTATTTTTTCGTAATCGTACTGCACCCACTATCCAACCTAAAAGATGAAAAAACTATTCAAGCTAGTATTTATTGCTTACAATATTGAATTTATCGATGATAATCGTCTAATTAGAAGAGAAAAAAGTTAAGTTTTTAATTAATTTTAAAAATGGTCAATGATTGAAGAAATCTAATTACATACAGATAATCATGAAAGACATAATTTAAAATATCAGATATGTCTTAAAACCAGTCTGTTTCTGGAGATTCGTTGCAATATGCCGAAAAAGATGGAGAAGTCGCTTCGTTTAGCTTTTACTAATCAGGAGTGTAAACGCCTTATTAAGAAAGCAGGTATTCAACGTGTTTCACAGGATGCTGCAGTTGCTTTGAACAAATTATTGACACATCGTGCGCGTGAGGTCGCAGCTGGAGCTGTAACCACAAGCAAAGAAAAAAACAGAAAAACAGTTACTGAAGATGATATTACATTTGCAGTTCGGTTGGGCTCTTCTATCGCGAGTTACGAGGTTGATAAGCAAGCACCCGTTGTTCATAATGTTTGGTTTATTTCTTCTGGTGGAACTTGCTTACTTGCACGATCTTACTCTGGTTTAAAATTTCCTGATACGATTTTTGCTGGATTAGTCACAGGAATCTTTGATCTAATGGGAGAGGTTACAGGTCGTGTAATTGATCGTATAGTTACAGATGAATTAATAATTCACGTTAGACGTATTGATGAAGTCACTGTTGCTGTCATATGTGATAGTGAAAACAGCGAACCTATCGACGAGTTAACAGACTTATTGGCCCAACGATTTGCTGATGTGTTTATTGAGGAAGTAAACCAAGAAGTTATCGACACCTCAGTTTTTGAGGATTTTACTCCTGTTTTAGATGCACTTGTTTCAGGTGCAGGCCTTTCCATACCAAAAGAAAGGTTAAAGGTTCTACAAAAACAAACTAGACTCACTGATCGCCAATTAGAAGAAACAGTTAACGCTACAGCATTACGGGAAGAGTTAAGAAGAGCTCAAGAACGTATACAAGACTTTGACATTTTTAGAAAAGGTCAAGATGAAGATGAACCAAGTACTGTTGATATTCGATTAGATGAGCCTCCAGAGGTTTCAGAAATTAAAGCAGTACTTCGCGAAGCAACCAAGAGTATTCGCGATGAATATTCAAGCAATCATGCGACTTCAACTAGGCCTGAAGAACCACAAGATGAAATTTCCTCTGATGAGATACGGCAAGAAGTAGCTAACGACCTTACAATGATAATTGAAAAAGAAAAGACGGTCGTTCCAAAGAAGAAAAAGAAGAAGGGTCGTAAAAAACGAACTAGGAAGAAATAATCACTCCTCAATTTCTAGTTTTAACTCATTCAAATTCTCTTTCGTGATATCATATAAAATAACAGTTTTTTCATCGATTTTCGCTTGATTTTGAGCTAACAACTGTTTTTGTTTTCTGAGATCACCCAATAATGGAGAGATTTCATTCAAAACTTCCTTTGATACAAAGTTCAGTTTTTTTGAAGAGTCTAGTAGTTGAATGAACCGTTTCTGTGAACTAACAGGCAAATTTCCTGTAACCTCCAGAAATTTATTCCAGATATTCTGATAAATATCCGCTAACACTTTACCATCAGTCAAACTCTTTAAAACAAGTTCTTCAAACATTCTCATGTGCTCTAATTGAAATTTAGTAAATTTACTTATATCAATTATTGGGAAGCGCTTTAAATCACCTACTCGAATTTGTGGATATCGATTAGTAGAATTTATGCTTCCCCGGATTATATTTAGTGCTTTTCCTAATGAGGTACCTAGTTTCGAAGATAAAATTCCAAGTATTAATAGGGGAGAATATTGTTCATTGAAAGAATGTATTATATGCAGGTTTCTGAGACCGAAATATCCCTTTTCATCATAAGTTGCCATAAATCGTGAGGCAGTCTGTCTAATCATGATTTTTGGTTCAACAAAGCGATCTTTACTTCCAGAAATCAACAAAACCTGTTTATTTGCCTTTGATGATCTATTTAATTGGTTTTGAATGAGATGGTTTTCGTATTCTTTTGATACACGTACATAGCTATTTCTCCAGTTCGGAACCCAAAATAGTACATATGATTGAGGCAGGCCATTTGCACCATCTATAACCTTGTAATAGTCAGAATCTTTCACTGGAGATAAAAAATGTGTTTTCAGCATACTTCCATATTCCAATCCGCAAGAAATGTTGCAGATATCATCTAGTAAAACTGATCTATCTTGGATAGATCTAATAATTTCAGATACCTTTGGATTAAATTGAATATTATAAGAAAAATTAGGTTGCTCTAAAAGATCTGTAATTTGTCTTCTAATAGGTGATTGACTAATATTTTTCTGCCAAATAAATGAATTATCTTTATTTATTGAATTTTCAAATGATATGATAGATAGATCGACAACTGCACGATCATACTTGTACTGAGATAAAATATAATTCAGATTATACTTCGACAGAAGACGTTTTCGAATTAAATCATATGATGGTAGGTCTAAAAATGAGCTGTCCATTATAAAACTTACAGTGCCTTGATTTGGTTTTATAAAATACTCTAATGCTAAACCTAAGAACATAATATAGAGATTATCTCTTTTCCCCATAAATTCTGGTATCATATCTTGTAATTCTTTTCTCAACGGATCTGAAACGATATTCTTCATAAATCTAGAGTGTAAAGGAATATATGGTGGATTCGATAATATAAAATCATATTTTTGAATTGTTAATGGACTTTTAGTGTAATTGTATACAGACTCTTCAAGGAAATTTTTATGTACAATGGGTGTATCGGATTCAGTTATGATTGACTTTGATTTGATGAAAAGGGCAAAAAATGATTTACAATAATGGACTAATCTTTCATCAATATCCATACCAGTTATATTTGATTGAAATACTATTCTTCTCAAACTCAAAAATGATTTATATGAATCTTCCGTGATTAGCTGGTTTACTATAAATTCCATTGCTACAACCAGCAGAATACCTGGACCACAAGCTGGATCTAAAATTTTCAAGTTAGTGTAATCATCAATTAAGGTTTTATGATGAAAAGTATTTATTATTAGAGGAATTGTGAGTTCTAAAGGAGTATAGAATTGTCCCCGTACCTTTTCATTCATAATGAAGGGAGTAACTTCAAGGAGATTTATTGGAGAAACATCAAGAAGATCGATAATATTGATCTTATCTTCTGCTTCTGAATTTTTGTGTTCCTCAAGAATTGTAAGAATGTCATATAGGCCTTCCTTCGAAGAAAAATCATGTGAATGATGCAAAAGACTCTCAAAATACGATTTTAAATAAGTATGACTCGTTTCAAAACTTTCAAACTTCAATAATTCTTGTGAAATTTGTGCATGACTTTCATTTGAGTTATCTGAATTGTTTATTAGTTTAATCTTAATAAGACTTTTTTTATATGTTTCTCTTCTATATTCATCGTCTATAAGGTCTAGAATACTCGGGTCCATTAGACTTAAACAAATTATTTCCACAGAAAGAGTTTTTAGTAATGTAGACCAACTTAAAAAATGATTATAGGATATAGAGAACACTAAAGTGCTATCTGATGTTATAATAAAGACCCATTTCAAATGAGATGATTCAAGCTTCTCTTTTATTAACTTCAAAACAGCCTGACTCTCTTTTGTAAATACCTCAGCTGCAGAACAAGTTAAATGTATAATTCCTAAACAGGATTTTTCGTAGTAAATCAGTTTAGTCTTTTTAATTTTGAATTCTTGCAAGAAAATATCACTATACTTACCCTCACGAAATTTCTGCATAGTAGTATTTATAGACGATAAAGAATTTAATTTTTGATCTGCAATTAGACTCTTAATGTACGTCGATAAAACTTCAATTTGACCCGAGAAAGGAACTGCTGGAAATAACGAGAGAGGTAAAGAAGAGTTTACACTAAATCCCTCCACTTATTGTTAACTTACCATCAAGTTCCTTTTTTCTTTCTGTATAAAATTTACTTGCTAAATTTCGAATTGTTTTGTCCCTATCATGAAGAATAACCTGTTCTAACGCATCCAAAACATGAGTAAAATCATCCTCATTTGTGAGAGAAATTTTACCTAATTGTTGTATTGCATCCATACGAGATACAAGTATATTGGATGTTGTAGCTTTTTTGATCAATAAATCAATTTTTGAAGCACCAGTATCAAATGTTTTAACTTTAGAAGGAGGAATCATTAGAGGAAGTTGAATTGTTACTTTGCATCCCTGATTAAATCCTTTAGATTCAATGGTGAATGATCCATTATGGTCATCTATTATTTGCTTCGTAAGATACAAGCCAAGCCCTAGTTGACTAGCTGATGAATGATAGGTACGAAATGGCTCGCTAATAAACGGTAAGTTTTCTGGATCGATGCCGACTCCAGAATCAATGCATGTTAAGTTAACTAGCTTATCATCTTCTACCGATAGAATAATTTCAACTGTTCCATGACCCGTAAAACGGATTGCATTTTCAAAAATGTTCCTTAGTGCCTGCAATATACGATTTCTATCTAATGCTATAACTAATGGTTGTCCAGGCCATTCAACGGTCAAGTGAACTCTATATTTTTTTAGGAAAAATTCTAAATTGTCTATTGATTGCTGTAGTATCGGGACAAAATCTTCACCCATAAGATTGCATTTTAACTTACCTTGACGTATAGCTGCTATATCATTTAAATCGTCAGTTATCATTTCCAATTTAGAAATTTCACGATCAAATACATTAAGAAATTTTGTTTCAAGAACGTCTCTTTCCTCTATAGACATTCCTTCTGATAATCTTTTTGTGAAAAAGTCTAAATACCCTCTTAGACTGCTAATTGGTGTTCTTAAGGAGTGCTGTGAAATTGTCAAGAAATCGAATTGTAATTCTGTTAGTTGTCTAATTGGGGTTAGGTCGACCATTACACCTTGTACAATCCAACTCTCTTCAATATGTAATCTTCTGGTTATTGCCATAACAGGTATACGCTTTCCATCTTTACAAAGTAACTCTAACTCTGTTGTTTCATCAGGTAAGACGTATTGGGCATCTAAAGTTGTCTCATTTTTCCTCCCTGTAATAAATTCCCTTTTGGTTTCTAATATGTAATTAGCAATTTTCTTTCGATGTTCAGGAGCAACTAAGAAAGTTGGTAAGCATTTTTTCTCTTCAATTTCTTCTTCCGAATATCCTAATTTGTCAATAAATGCACGATTATAGTAATCCAAACATCCATTTTTAAATATAAACAGAAAATTTGGTGTTTTACTAAATAAATCAAGATACTGACGCTCTCTAGCGTCTAATTCATTTAAGGTTTCTTTGAACTTTCCTATATGACGAATAAACACTAGTTCGTATTCATCAGAAAGAATAGCAACACGAAATTGAACCCATGTTGTTTTTCCATCAGGTAGAAGGGCTTGCCACTCTGATTCTTCAGGAAGGGGAGAATTAGATGAAAGCACCGTTTGAAATTCATCACGAACGGATGGTGAGATGAAGTGGAGAAATTTCTCATTCGCACTCTTATTCTTATCATCAAAATATCCAAGGTCTGTTCTTGCTTTCTGGTTTACAAAAATAATATTCCGATTTTTTAAGACCATAACACCTGCAGGAAGTATATCCAAAAAATCAGCATCGAAAGGTTGATCCATCTCTACTTCATTCCAAACGGAATTCAACTAATATCAATACCTTTTTTTAGTGTTGCTTCTCCAAATAAATGTAAATTACTTGAATATTTGATAATACTCCTAACAGTAGGAATTGAATTATATTGAGCCTAGAAGAAAAATTAAAGTCTTTAGAAAATAGTAAAGACTATTTAGAGATGGTTAACCAACTACGTCAAAATGAAAGCTTCTTAACTTCCTGGTATGCGAAGTTAAGCTCATTACTAGTCGAGGAACGGCCTCAAATCGCAGGAATATTACAATCAATTGAAGAACTTTCCATAACCTCAACAACTTTACTCAGAAAATGCATCATGCTGTTAGATGAAGATTATTCTCCAGTTCCAGCCGATATTCAAGCATCAACAACAATCGGAACCTCAACTCAAGATACTGTGTCACGAGACCGAGATGATATTTTCTCTCTCTCATCTTTAAAGTCCATCCAGCAGACTTTACAGCCTAAAGAGGTACCCCCAGGAAATGAACAAACATTAAAAGTCTGGTATATCACTGGAGGAAAAAATGAAGCTGTAAATCTGTCTTTTCCAGAAAATAAACCCTTCTTAGAAGCAATGATTGCTGTACTATCGAAAGTGGAGGACATAAAGGAGGAAGAAGAATTCTCTATATCACCATTAGGGTATGATCCGATACTGGTTGCTCAGTTTGAAAGCTCAGTTAACCAGATTCTTTCATCATACACCAATGAATTTACTTTGATCAAATTTTATAGATAACTTGCAAAAATTCTTTATTTCGTATTTTTCTTCCCCCTGCAAGATTGAACCGTCAAAATAAGTATTTTTTTCTCATATTAGCCAAATTATTTTGTAGAAAATTAATTCTAGATCTACATCCTATTGTTTTGAATATTTGCTTTGCGAGCACAAACTTCATAACTATGATAATTTCAACGTAAGTAAGAAAAATTTACATTTGTTCATATGTAAAGTGCTTTATGTCAGCTTAGTTTAAATAACAGTATCTTAAGCTGCTTAAGCAGTCAATACAAGTTGTGTGTTATTTGCCCGTAAAAGATCTTCAACAAATACTCAAGGAAATCATGAGAGAAGGGAAGAAATACCCTGGAGAGTGGAAAAGCATTATTGCTCCAACTCGTGATTTTTCTGGATCTGACCTTATTGTCTTTCACCCAACTGAAGGGCCAATTTTCCAAGTACGGGCTTACGAAAAAAATCCTTTAAAAATGGAAGGAATAGGTACAAGGTTAGCTAGAAGTGTTGATGAAGATTTTCTGAAACTAATTGATAAACATAAGCAAAAAGGGAATATGGGGATACTCGATTTAAATTATAAGCTTCTTGAGCATGCATTAAGAGAGGGAGGTAAGATAGACAAAATTCTATTTGATGCAATACTAGGAAAGAAGGATCAAGGACTAGATTATCTCAATCTTGGAGGTTCCTATCATAGACCCGAAAAACCATTACCTTTATTGACTGAAGAACAAAAACGCTTGGAAAAAGAATATATGCGTCTTGTTAACAAAGATCAAAAAAATTCAATGTATGGATAAAGTGAAGTATCCAAAAAAACATTCATATAATCAACGAGAACAAATATACAAGGGATCTGAAATGTGGGCTGAAGAATACAGCAATTTAAAAGAAGAATTTACATCCGCGGTAGAAGATGAGCTAATTCAATACGTTCGTGGTTTAATTTTATATGGTTCATATATAAAAGAACAAAACCAAGGACCAGGTTGGATGGTTCCTGGTACATCGGATCTAGATTTAATTTTGATTGTCGATCTTGACGATATCAACCCAAAAAAACCCCCAAGGCGATTGGCTAAAATTGCGGAAACTTTGACCGTGTTTTTTACTCATCCGACATTTGCACCAATTCTAGATCTAACCCTTCTTGAATATCATGATCTTCCTTCAAAGCTTGGTATGTCTTTCTCACCCATTCACGCTGAATCAGCTGCTAGGTATGGAGAGGTTCTATTAGGTAAGAACGTGTTGGAAAATTTCACTTATTCAGAGAAGTTACTTGCTAGATGCACGAAAATTCGTATTAACCAATCTTATGAGGCAATAAAAAACGGATTCTTACACCGGGACGTGATTGGCCAACAACAACTCGCATATGAATATGCGGATATTGTTCTTGATATAGCACACGCAGCGCTAGCTTTCAAAGGGCAATTTGATCTTGTACGGTCTGAAGTACCAGAAAGATTTGATGGTATTTTAGGTGAAGTTTTTGGATCTACTAATGTTGATGTCCTGTACGAAGCGAAGAAGTGGAGGATGGGTTCCCAAAAAATGCGTCATCCTGACTTCTTAAGAGGAACAATGGAATTTTCACAGAAGATAATGAAATATATCCGTGATCCGTTTACTTTCGAAAATAAGAAGTCTTAGACTAATAATTAGTGAGATTGATCAATGCTTAAGTGTAGACAATATCTAGTAATATCAATGTTTGTTGTGTTGATCCTCTTTGCATGATACTTCGACTTTCAAGAATAGTTCTTTTTCCATAGCAGTTGTAGGTTCTGATTCCCAACCTCAGAATCTAGATTTTGGTTGACTTAGGTTGAAGAAATTAAATTCATATGGTAAGAAGAAATTATTGTTACTCGAGAGAGAATTCAATGAAAATGAATAATATGGCCTATGGAATGATTGTCACGGGGATATTCATTTTTAGCTTGTTTGCTATAATATCTTTCATTCCTCGTTCCTCTCCTACTAGTTTCATTTTTCCTTTTCATGTTGATGGAGGCACTTTACTAAAATCAGACCCCGAACTTCTTACGGCGACTATCTGGGGACAAGGACAAACAATCACACTTATTCAAATGCTCAATAAACCATCAAAACTATTTAATATCACGCTATTGAATTTTCGAACTAAAAATTTGGTAGTTTCAGGATTACTATTTGAAGAGTCATATAATATTCTCTCAGAGACTTCTTGTAGTTTAAAGCTCATGAGTACGACATCAAACCATTCAATTGTCATCTCAGCTATTGATTCTAATGAGGGGAGTATCAAATTTCTTACAATTGGAGATACACAAGGTTTTACCCAACTCTTTACTGATATGCTTAAACATCCTCTTATCTCAGAAAGTGATTTTGTGCTTCATGTTGGTGATATTTCACCAACAGGCAGTAGGAGTACTCTGGAAGTTTTTAGTAATCTATCAAAGAAATCTTCAATCCCTGTGTACTCAACACCAGGAAATCATGATATTAAAGAGAGTAATAATACCGACAACTATGAGCAATACTTTGGGAAAGCTGAATATTTCTTCAATTATAGCAATGTTCTTTTTATCTCGCTCAATTCCTCTTCTGGAATATTTTCAGAATCATCTATAGTTTTCCTAACTCAAATTTTGAATAATTTTCCAACAAGTCCCAAGATATTATTTACGCATATGCCCTTATTCGACCCTAGGTTTGGTGAAAACCACTCTCTTCTTGATGAAACCCAAGCTAATGAAATAATCTCCAAAATATCTGGAAAGAACGTAAAAGCTATAATCTCAGGACATATACATCTTTTCAATCATACAATTATAAATGGAACTCATTTTATTACTTCGGGAGGAGGCGGAGCGCGATTATATGCCGATCCAGACGAGGGTGGTTATCATCATTTCACTGAAATTACCTTTGATCTGCTTACAAATAATTTAAGTGTAGATCCTGTCCATTTGAACAAACAAACAACTCCTACTGACATATCAATAAGAAAAGACACTTTTTACCAAAATATCACACTGTTTGACTTACAAAGTGAGTTTCCCATCATTCAAAGATTTAGTAGTTTTCAAAACCAGTATGACAATTGGCGAGATTACGGTTATTATGAAGGTGTTAAAGTTAGCTCGCTTTTACATCTAGTTGGAGGTTTAGATACAAACGAAATACTGCAAATTGAATCGTGGGATGGACTCACTGCTAACTACAGCCATTCTGTTATTTATCCTAATTCTTCTTGGTTAGAAATCCAAGGAGAGATGATTCTTGCATTTTCATATAACAATACTGTTGTACCGGAATACACTGATGGCTACCGAATTGTTTTTACCCCCTCTGATAGCGGCTATAGTAATGAAGATTGTCAGAATACTTCTCCTATTGGAGAAGGATGGCATATATGGCCATCCGCAGGGTACAGATGGCTTAAATATATTAAATCTTTGACAATAATTGATATGGTGAATTTTGAATGAGCTCTGACGAAGAACGTGATTTCTCAAGTCGTTCTAAGATACCATGGATCTCATCTGAATATGTGAAATCGAAAAAAAGCCGCCCTTATTTTCAAACCAATGATATTGTAATTATCTCTCTGTTCTGTAGTTTAGGTGGAATATTTAGTACATTCACTGGTTATTTTGCTAATTTATTAAATAGTATTATTGGGATACCGTTTGGAGGCGGGCAAATCTTAGCAGGCTTGCACATTTTCTGGTTGGTACTTATCTTTTTGTTGTTAGATCGGAAAATTGGAGTTGTACTACTAGCAGGTATTCTTAAAGGGTTTATTGAATTTTTCACTGGTAATGCTCATGGTTTACTCGTGATTTTACTTTCTACCACTCAAGGATTGATATTGGAGTTATTCTTTATAATATTCCTTGGATCTAAACGTAATAGTATAATCATAATTGCAGCAGGGACGGCAGGAATATCTAATATTGTATTACAGCAAATTTTATTCTTTAATTCTCAGGTTCCTATTCTATTCCTAGTTGTAATTGGGATATTATCATTTTTTTCTGGACTCATATTCGGAGGGATTCTGCCTCTCTCTACATACCACATTTTCATTCAATCCTCCTTACTTCAATGGCGTAAACCATCTATAATGTCAGCTCAAGCTAAACGTAATCTAAAAATCTTTAGAATTAGTTTTATTGCACTATTGATCATTTCACAGGTTGTCGTTATATCCTATTTGATGTTTCAAAATCGTTATTCTATTGAGGTCACTGGAGATGTTTTCAATCCTTATACATACTACCAAAATGATTTTCTTCATATAACAATAGAAGCAGAACTCATTGGAGATGTTACGTATATTCCTCCAATGAATTACACTGGAGTATCCCTATACGTAATTGTTGGATGGGCACAACCGCAACAAGATACCTATAACATCGTACTTAAAGCTTCAGACAATTATGAAGTAACTTTTAGTTCTGAAGAAGTTGCTTATAATACAAACATTATCATTATCTCAAGTTTTAATAGCTTCAGCATTGTAGCTGAAGGTTTTCACGGAAACCGATGGATTAAAAACATCGTATCGATCAACATTGAGAACTCCAATTAGAATAGGAAAAGAATTTTGATCTATCTATTAAATTTATGTTTTTGACTAAATGTGGATTCACTAAAAACTATCATCCGAATTAAGAGTTTAGATTATCAATATTCAGAATCTCATCCTTTGGTCCTATCAAAAATCGATTTAGAAATACAAGAGGGGGAATTTATTGTAATTACCGGGAATAGTGGTAGCGGAAAATCAACACTTGCACTTGCGATAAGCGGTTTCATTCCCCATTTACTTGCAGGAAAATTCTTTGGAGAAATTGAATACCAAGGATTGAAAACCGAGTCATTATCACTTGGAGAAATTAGTCAATTTGTTGGCCTAGTTCAACAAAATCCTGAAAATCAAATTGTCACATCCTCGGTGGTTGAAGAAGTTGCTTTTGGTCCAGAAAACCTCAATCTAAAGAAGGAAGAAATTTTAAATCGTCTATTCTATAGTTTAACTGCCACTAATTCAGATAATCTGTTAAATAAATCAACAACTACACTATCGGGAGGGGAAAAGCAAAAAGTGGTTCTCGCTTCTATTCTTGCGATGGGTAGCTCTGTACTATTACTCGATGAACCTTTCTCATTCATTGACCATCAAACTAGAAAACAATTCATATCAACCTTAGAGGAGTTGAATAAGCAACAACAGAAGACAATAATAATCATTGATCATCAACCAGAAATTTACCAATCACTTATGACAAGATTAATTGTACTGTCAAAGGGTACAATTAAAGCTGATTTACATGTAAAAGATATTGATTACTCTGTATATAAAGTGTCAGAGAGAGTTCTAAAAGATATTAAAAGAATAATTAACTCCCAAATTAGTAATAATATTATTGAAATTGATAATCTATCTGTAGATTTTAATAAGACACAAATTTTACACAATATCAGTTTATCTATCGATTCTGGATTGATTTACGGAATAATTGGTCCAAATGGTTCGGGAAAAACCACTTTAGCATTGACAATAATGAATTTATATCCATATAGCGGAAACATTCGGTTTAACAAGAAAGAAATCGCAGAAATGCCAACTTATAAACTAGCAAAGGAAATTGGTTATATTTGGCAGAATCCTGATCATCAAATATTCGAGGAAACAGTTACTAAAGAAATAACTTTTGCAGCAAAGAATATTCTTAACGATTCAACCCAGATTTTAGACATTGCTATGAAGATGTTAGTTGATGCATCTCTTGAATTATATTCAGAACTCCCCCCCTTCGGGCTTTCATATGGTGAAAAACGACGATTAAATATTTGTTCATCAGAAATTTATTCCCCATCTGTTTTGATATTGGATGAACCCTTCATCGGACAAGATCGACAAAATTTCGAGTATGTGCTTGAAATATTACGTTTACGAAAAGAAAAAGGATTAACATCTATTATAATCTCACATCGTAAAGAATTATATTATCTAGTTGATAACATAATTCTCCTCGACTCTGGATATTTAATAAAACAAGACTCACCATCAGAAATTCACTCTTTTATCGAAGAACGGGAGGATTATTCTAATTACAGAGAGGGATGATTTATGGCTATTAAAAAAACAATTAGAGATAGATATCTGGATTTATTAGATACTTTTAAGGATGAGACAAATCCATTAATCAAATTTATTATTGTTATCCTAATAGCGATCTATTACTTCAT
>JAEOSP010000333.1 GCA_016840305.1 Candidatus Hodarchaeota archaeon | reverse complement strand
GACTCCTGTCTGCCACACAGGTGACCTGGGTTCAAATCCCGGTCGGTGCATACATTTTTATTTTCTCTCTCTTATTAGAAGCTTTTTTTTATCGAATCCCAACCATAAAAAGGTATTATTACGGTTTTATTAGAGTATGTATAGTTAACACCCTTTCCTTTGCGACAAGATCCGATCACGATACATTTACACCCATTTTTATCAAATAATTCCTTTGTCTGGGATAACCTTCCTGGAGGAACAGTAAAAACTATTTCAAATTCTTCTCCCCCATATAATGTTGCATCCATAATACTCGAAGGGGTGGTTAGATAGTTTGTGAGCTCTGGGTGCAAAGGAAGAGTTTCTATATTAATATTTAGATTTGACTCTTTGGCTAACCAGTTTAACGCAGAAGCTAAACCATCTGAACTATCAATAGCAGATGATGCCAGTTCATTTTCACTTAGAAGCATTCCTTCAACTAATCTAAGTTTTGGTTGGTATATACTTTTTTTAGCCTCTTTTAATAGTGGAGATGGGATATTAGGGTATTTCTTATTTGAATCTGACAACAGATGATCAAAACCTATGGCTGTAAGACCAAAATTCTGGGTTACGCATACAATATCTCCTACTCTTGCACCTCTTCGGGGTATAATTTTCCCTTTTTCTATCGATCCGATTCCAACCCCAGTAAGAACGGTTTCTGCTGCCGATCCCAGATCTCCACCTAAATAAGTAGCTCCATATCGTTCTGCGGTTTTTTGAATCGATGATGCAAGTTCTTTCAGTTCCTCGAGAAGAAAATCTTCCTCGAGTACTAATGAAGAGAGAAAGGATTTAGGTTGCGCTCCTTTAGCAACCAAATCTGAGAATGTCATTGTTACTAATTTTCCACCGATTTGGTTCCATGTTTGATCAGGTAAAAAGTCACTGGTTTTATTCATTGTATCAATATTAAGTAGCATATAAGGAATCTGATTTTTTATAAGGTAGGCGTCTTCATTACTACCCATCTCAGACGAGGGGGTAATATATGATTGTAGAAGTTTAATTATTTCTACTTCTCCCATATCTTTTAGTATCCGCATAGTCATTTAGTTACTCGTTCCAGTATTTTTATTTTCTTCTCACTAATTATGCTTTAATGAACTAAAAATGAGTGATCTCACAATAGATAAACAGAAATCTAAGTTAAAAGCTTTTTTTCTCCCTATCATGATCGTAGTAGTCATAGCTATTGCATTATCTGGTCTCACATTGGATTTTTACGCAAAGACTCCCGAAGGACCTGATGATATATCACCATTTCAACAAGATCCAGAGGATCCAGGTGGTATAGCATATGGAGCTATACTAAATATGTTATACTATGTAATTTTCATATTTATAGCAGGTTTTATTACATTATTTATCTATAAAAAAGGGCTTATGCATTTTTTAACATATTTTTTTGCAATTGCTATGGGAATTAGCTGGTTCTCATTTGGTGTTTTCTATGGATGGATTTTTTCTGCTCATCTTGTTGATTTTTTAAATTCGTGGTTGGATTATATTCCTGAAATAGTTCATCGTTTCTTTGTTTTCATATTCGAAGGTAGTTTTGTTGCATTCTCAGAAGTATTCTATGTATATGATATAATGTTGCTTTTATTCGGAGTTTTTCTGGGTTTTCTAGGAACTTACTCCTTTGTTAGACAATCATTCGATAAATTATGGCTTAGAAATAGCATGATGGTAGTTTTCGGACCAATGATCGGATCAATGTTAGCAATTCATTTTGGGTTACTAACAGTGTTTTTTATATTAATTGGGTTGTCATTATATGATATATACGCAGTATTCTATGGACCATTAAAGGGTATAATTGATCAAAGCCGTGAAGATGCAAAAGAAATTGAAGAGAAAATAGAAAAACACGAAATAGACGTGAATCAAGTCACAACAGGGCCTTTAATGCCTGCTCTTCCAGTTTATTCGACTCCATTGATTAATATAGGTTTAGGAGATTTTGCGTTCTTCAGTATGCTAGTTAGCGCGGCTGTCGTTGTAAGTTATGGTTTATCTACTCCAATCCCTCTGCTAATGGCAGTTATGGGATTACTTGTTGGAGCTTACTACACATTTCAGTTTTTAAAAGAGGATCGTGCTCTTCCAGGATTACCTCTACCAATTTTTGGTGGCATATCAACTATGTTGATCGGTGTAATCATAGTTATGATCATAGATGGAGTATCTCTAGAAGCAGTTTTTGGATTATTTTAGAACAGATACTCTACAAACAGTTAATCAGATGTTTAACTGGCTCGAAATGAGAAATAAAGTTGAGATGTGGGAGTTTACATCGCAAAGAGCGCTTCGCGCTCAAGTTGAATTAAATAGTCATTGATCTTTGATTCAATGTCAATACCTAATTGACCTGCAAGGATTATTGAATTTAAAAATACGGTGAGAATTTCATCTGCAACATGCTCGTTATTAAGAAGAGTAGGATCCATAGCTTTCTTTAGTGAAACAACTAATTCTGGATTGAAGAAAGGAGATTTGTTATTGTAGCTTCCAGTAAAATGGTTTAGAAGAGTTTTTACTCGATCTTGAATTTCTGAGACACTTAGGTAGTATTGCATATCTGTTGCACCAAATTCGTTTGATTGTTTGATTCATGTATACTAAGGAAATATTATTATATTAAGCTTTTCTGGAAATCGTTAGAAGGGAAAAAGCGTCATTAAAGACGGTATTTTCCGAAAATTCTTGATTTTTGTCGAAAT
>JAEOSP010000332.1 GCA_016840305.1 Candidatus Hodarchaeota archaeon | reverse complement strand
TGTGTTAGAAGTATAGGGATACTTATAGAGATCATTAGAATGAATGACAAACTCCATTTCTCTACCATTAAAGCCTTTTTAGATATGTTAAACGTTTTAATTACAGATTTTGACTCATTTTGCCAAAGAAAGAAGGTTATCCAATAACTCCAAAGCAACCCCACTAAGAAGATGAAAAAATTAACGTCATTCCCAGTTAATAGCGAGAAGGTCACTGATCCATATAACAGAATGAGAACACTGATGTAACTCAATAATTGCCTATATTTCCAGCAAAGAAGAAGATCCTTTCTCGCTATACTATAAACCTCTTGGATTCCATGATTTGGAAATATCCAGTTATTAGTGGTTAAATTTAATCGTTTAAACGGATTCGGAAGAGAAAGAGAAAATGCGGATAAATTTGACACTAATTCTTGTCTTTCATAAAGACGAGCTAAGGGATCAACAGAACCAATGATCAGAAAGAATAAAATGTTAATAGCGAATATAAGGAAAAGGAAAATCATAAAAACAAACAAAAATTCATTTTGGGGCCATGTTTTGGAAAATAGTGACATTATTATATAAATCATGTTGAAGGGAGGTAAAAACCACAATTTTTGGATTAGAAGATCTAGTTGATGTGAATCCCCTTTACTTAACTGTTGCATGAATCCTAATCCTCCAAATATGACAATTATTGTTAATGCTACCCCAATTGCATTTAGATTTCCTAAATTGTATTCACGCCATCGTGGCTTTCTCTTTTCGATGATTTCTTCAGTTAAAGTATAAATGAAAGAACTTGATAATATAATACTCTGAAAGGAGAGAAAAAGTATACCTACAACAAATACGACATGGATTAGGGGTATAGAGAATTCAATACAATAAGCAAAAGATATACTAAAGAATAAGAGGCTATACCATAAACTCATAACGTTTGTACGAAACCATCCGACCAAAGCCCATGAAAAGGGATCTCCTGAAGATAAGATAACAGCACTAAGATCAGCTAGAGTGAAATGAAAAGGATTAACAGGAAGAAGGAAACCAGTTTCATCAGCAGGGTAGATTGAGTTAAAGATACTTAGAATAAAAAACCCAAGGAAAATAAAAATCAACCCTCCAATCACAATACCACGAGGATTTATTTGCCAAAGGGGTTTATAGAGACTTAAATTCAGGAAAGTCAATGAAATTAAAGAAATCAAGACAAAATAAAATAAAGATAAATGCGAGTTAGAAGCATAAAACCGAGTCCATTTTTTCACTTCTAACCGAAAAAATAATTTAACATATGTCCATAGGTTAGAAGTAGCTTCACTCACCGCCCCACAGCTCCAAAACTAGCGTTTCCAATGCATTATCCCCTTTGACTCCATTTTTAACCTCATTAATTGTCCCTTCCCATACTAAGCTACCCGAGCTAATTATTCCAACTCGTGTACATAAATCCTGGATATCAGAAAGAATATGTGAGGAAATAATAACAGTTCCTGGATTGCTTATCCCTAATTCAGGTATACCTAGCGTTACATACTCATTTATCAAATTTTTTGCTTTTCGTCTAACTGAAACATCAAGACCTGTAAAAGGTTCATCTAGTAACAGTATTTGAGGTTTATGAATAAAAGCTGAGCTTAATAATAGTTTTTGACGGTTTCCCCCAGAGAGTTTCTTCACCAAAACGTCGGTATAAGGTTCTAGTTCAAATGTCTTCATAAGGTAACTTGTACGAGTCAAAAGCTGTTCCTGGGTTAATCCAAAGAGTTTCCCTAAGAAATGAATGTATTCTTCCGAAGTTAGAAATGGGTATATTTCCAGGAAATCTGGAACATATCCTATCTTTGAACGTATATCACGAAGTGTGGATAGGATTTTACCATCCTTGATGGTTGCTTCGCCAAATAGATGTATAGATCCATTCTGTATTTTCACTAATCCCATCAAGCATTGAAAAAGGGTCGTTTTACCTGCTCCATTAGGTCCTACAATGCCTAAACACTCACTTTTACTAACTGTCAGATTGATTCCATCAATAGCGATTAGAGAACCGTATGTTTTTTTCAGATCCTTTATAATAACGGAAATTTCTGTTTGAGTGGTCATCATATCCCTTTCTACGCTTTTCATTCCAAAAATTATCAATAAAATCTCTTATATATCCTAAATGTCTCAATCAAAGTAAACATTTGAGATCATTTCATTTTGTAAAAATTACTTCTTTAATGGTTAATTTGCGATGATTAAAGATTATTCATATAGGAAAAACAATCCAGAACATTCCAGGATTAGCAAAATTCATCTTTTTTTCAAATCCAAAATTGGATTTAGGATTGGTATTATCATTATTGGTTTTTTAGTTATAGTATTGATCGAGGTTGGATTAATTTTGGTCTTTTTGATAGGTGATTTTCTAGGTAATGAATTTCTCATGTCTTACGCGATAGAAAAGATGATTTCTTTAAATATAAATGATGTAACGATCAACGATTCAACGGATCTATGGTTTAGATTAGGTTTCCTATCATTATTGTTTGGGGTCGTAATTGGTATTCTTAGTATCAGAACAAGACCTCAACCAACTATTCCGTCAGAGAAAAGTTATCATAAATATATATCTTTCATATTGATTATCCTCGGTATTCTTCTTTTTTTCTTGCCTTTTTGAACACCAAGAGAGGGGTTATCTACGAAGATTCATTACGGGAAACATAGAATATAATATTTCGATATTAGTATTCTGTGCAACACTTTTTGAATCATAAGAGTAACTAGAATTAACTAGACTAATAATTTGTTAAAAATCAATCTGGGAGATTTTGAATGAGATTTATTCTAAAATGGATAACAAAGCATGTATCTTTTTTGATAAAATTTACATTTTTAATACTTTTTTTAGGAATAATAACCCTAGGATTCACATATGTAATTTATCCAACTCTAGTACCTGGTTATGGAGCAGGAGAGCCTTTTTACTTAAATAACTATAACAGCTATACCGTCCAATTTCCTTGGTACTCTAAGACACGAATTGAATTGACAATAAAAGCAAATGATACAATACAAATCTTTATTGATGGAATTAGTGTCTTCAACGGATCAGTTTACAAAACCTCGATAGAACCACAAAAACAAGTCCTAATAAAGCTACAATCAGTCGTTCCTGTTTCAGGAAAGTTTCTAGCTTGGCAGGAACCCTCATGGTTATTGCAAACTATTTCGATCAGCATTTTCCTTATTGGTCTAGTAGCTACCGTGTCTGTATCAGCTATCTACATCTGGGATCAAGAATCAAAAAACCACAATAGCAAGATACAAATATGACTTGGCTTTTTTAATGAGATTCCAGAGATCATTCAAAGATTCTCAGAGATGAAAATGGAAAAAGATTAATGAAAAATAGACGGAATTTAACAAACAAAATTGTGACTCTCATGGGGGTGTTTCAGTGCCTTACACTCCTTCTTCCTTTGGGTTTTTATAAGATTGAACCACCATCAAGTTATGTTGGCACTTTATGGGGATTTCTTGTAGCACCAGCATATATTACCTTGATTGCAGGATTATTACTCATATTTCGTAAGCAAATCCAAACCTATTTGGACGTTAAAGCGGATAAAATAATTATTTTCTCAGGAATAATGACATTTACGACATTTTTTTCTGCAATTATTCTGAATCCACTAACACAAAAGGCAATTATGGAATTTCATCAATTTATTAACTCTTCAGGAACAATAACTTATCTTGATGTGGAAGCTGGTGGCCTGTTCACATATTTCCAATATGGTTTGGGTCTTTTTTACATTGGGTTGGGGGTAACGCGGTATAATCGTTTTAGTGTTGAAGACCTAAAATCGGAGGAAGTATTAGTTTAATCATGAGAGGGGTTTGTTAATTGACATTCCTAAATTTTCTATTTTCAATCACCCAATTTATTTACATTCAGCTCATAGATTATGGTACCAATAAACATAGTACTGATAATCATTCCAAAATTGATAGGTACGGAGAACCAGAAGAGAATAAGTATCACTATTTGGAAAAGAAAGACCTTGATACCGAATTTTAAGTTAGTTTTTCGTATGATATAAACAGGCGTACACACTAATAGGAATAAGATAACTGCTAACTCATAAATATGCATGAAATTGGGTGAAGAGAATATCAAAATGATTTTAGGACTAAAAGAAAGAATAGTAGCAATCAAAGCAGTAAGATAGGGGCTTTCCTGATTTTTTATAAGACGAACCAATATAGAATAGTCATTATAAATAGGCTTTCCTCTCATAATATCATAAAAAACCATAAGAATGAGGATTAACAGACTAATACCAATTAATGAGCCAAATAATACTGAATACCCCCAAATTAGACTTGCAGTAATAGATCCATGTTCAAACGGATAGTGGTAGTTCCCTACAAGGAGAGAGGTGATAAAAAGGGAGGATATGGAAGAGAAAGCGCTTACCACAATAATCAAGCACAATCGACGTAGGGAGTCAATAGATCTATACATAAAACCTGTGAATAATAAAAAGCAAAGAACAATAGTCAAAGGATACCTATAAGAAACCCAAAAATTAATATTTAAATCAAAAACTGTATAGAAATAAAATGAAACCTCGTTGAATAGAAAAAGTTCTGTAACAGAATCAAAGATCTTAAAAGAAATTTGAAGGATTTCTCTGAAAGGAATACTGTAGGGTATAAGCCTTATAACATCATAACCTATGTTTGAGATGAAATATATGATTGCTGGGGTTGTCCATACTACAAAATATGTCATCAAAGCTCCCAAAGAATTTGACATTATTTTTGTGTTATAGGCTGCAATTAATCTATTATAATTCCGTATTACCCAGAAATCATCTCTAATCTTTACTATTTTATCTTTCCCTGCTAATGACTTGGCAATTTCAGTTGGGGAATCCAATTTAGTAATGAACTCAAGTTCTAACTCGGATTCAGGAGTACTCGAATCTTCCAACCTGAAATCACTCCACTCTTCTAATATATTTGTCCGAAAATCTTCCAAAAACGATAAATCAACCTTTAGTTTAATCATCTCAACCTTTACTTGATCCAGATAAGCTTCAATATTGTTCAATATCATAACCTCCTAAGACGATCAGTCCAGATTTTTAAATGCAACATGGCTTAAATCCAGTAAATTATCCCAAAATTCTGACATCTCTGAAAGAATTTGTCTCCCTTTGGTAGTTATTGAGTAATGACGCCGTTTGTCATCCATTTCAGATTCGACGAGAGAATATTTTACCTCAAAATTTCTTAATATTGTGTACAAAGTGCTATAGCTAACTTCAATGTTTTTATTTGTTATCTCAGCAAGCTTTCTCTTTATCTTATAGCCCCAAGTCATTTTATCTTGGTTAATAATAGCTAAAATCAGAATTGCTGTTAAAGAACCTTTAGCATCTTTTTCAAGACGAGTTATATATGAAGAAGCCACATCTACACTTGGAGTTGTCATATTCTATCACATACTTCGTTATATCAAATTACGACTATATCATACTTCGATATATAAAAAGTTTTCTATCGAGGAGTTATCGAGAATTTCACATATTCTTCTATTCCCACATCCGTACTTTCTAAGGAAGAAGATGAAGCCCAAATTATCCAACTTATCTGGACTGATTCTGGATTATGTTTAATCTTTTATTATCGATCACAATGTTGATACTGGACGACGTTCTAAGTGAAATTTCGTCTGAATAGGTGAACTCCCCCAATGATGGAGAAACCCACATTTAAGTTGAATCTGCTAATACTAAAGGTGAATTAAAAAAGAAAAATTCAAAGAATTTTCTTCACTACTAGAAATAATAACTAGATTGTGTGAGAAATGCCTTTTCTTTTCCATAAACGCCTGTAAGTCTTTTTTATAGTACCCCAGATTGAAGTTTTTTCTTCAGTGTCTGAGGGCAATGCTTTCATGGCACAAGCTTCACCTAATGGACATGTATCTTCATACCCTCCCTTAGCGTGAAACATGGGAGCAAGAACTTGTTCAATAAGCCTTCTGCCAAACTCCTCCCCAAAATCAGTTGTTATTACAGTCCAATTCGTATCTGGGTACACACGGACGATAAATTCTTGAATTCCTTCAAACATCTCTTTTGCCATTGTAGGACTATCTTCTGTAAGTCCTATAACAACACTATGTCCAGAGGGTAATACCTGACTAAAGCGCATTACAGTTGGACCCATTTTTACCGCTTCAAGTGAGGATGTTGAAGATTGTGTAATTTGATTTGAAAAAGATTGTAAGGCAGTTAAAAAACCACTTAAGAGAGCAGGCTCTTGAGCGGAAAGAGCACAAAAGCCCTTAAAACACTTACTATAGATTGGTAACCCAGATTGTTGATAAATCATCAAATATTCAAGATTCATTATTATTCCACATGAAATAAGTTTGTAAAAAAAGTTTATTAACCTTATTCAAGGTTTTAAGATGAATCGTTTATGAACATCGGAATTATTAGTGATATCCACTCTAATTTTTTCGCTCTAGAATGCACTTTAAGATTTCTCGAAGATAAAATTGATACCCTAATTATAGCTGGTGATATCGTCGGATACGGCCCCCAACCAGTAGAGACTTTAAATTATTTGATAGATTTTCCAATCAAGAAGAGATATTACACATTAGGTAACCACGACTTAGGAGTTCGTTTAACATACTGTGAAATACATGGAATGGATAACTGTTCAGAAGAGTTACAAATTTTAAAATTTTTTACGACCCAACCGGCAGCACAAGCCATGTTTGTACAAAATGCTGAAGAATTAACTAAAGATCACTATAATTTACTGAATAAACTTCCTATTAAATCAAACTTTAAATTAGACAATAAAAATATCTATTTAACACATGGAACGCCATCTAAAAAGAAAAGTGAAAATATCGGTAGATATTTATCTGCCCCTCCTGTTCAACAAACAAGAACGACAATAGATAACGCGAAAAGGTTTAAAGATACAAGAAAAAGTGATATCGTTATCGTAGGACACACACATCAACGATTTTATATCAATAGAAATTTATTATTTGGTTGGTCACATCTCTCTGATAGATATTCCAATATTTCCGTCAGCTATCCAAAGATGTTCTCTTTTAAGGAAGACAAGTTAATAATAAATCCTGGTAGTGTTGGTCAACCCCGTGATGGAAATTCTGACGCATCTTTTGCATTAATCGACCTAGAGGAGCAAGAAATAACATTTCACTCTATTAAATATCCAAGAGAACAATTATACCGACTAATCAAGAAGAAATGTGATCCCCGTATTCAAGATTCAAAATTTTGGGAAATTACCTTTTAAATTACTAATTAAACAGATGTACTAATCTCTGAGCTTCTTTAACATATTCAGCAATTCTTACATCCTCTAATCTTTCATGTAGGGGAGCATTTCTCTGAATTAAACTTACCCACTTCTCATATTCGGCATGGAAGTTGAAAATTTCTTCTTCTATTCGCATAACCAAAGGATTAAGCTTCTGTTTTTGGGCGATTTCTTGTGCTCGTTCTAAAGATCGTAATGCTCGTTGAAGTTTCCCTTTTATAATTGCAAATCTTGATTGTAGAATATAGATCTCAATGGACAATGCATTTGAGTAATGCTTATGTACCAAGTTTTGTAATTGATTTGTATAGGTATTCAAATCTGATAGTAGATCAACTTCTTGGTTTCTTATCAATTCATCTGCTAATATCTGACAAAGATGGATTAAAGCAGTCACCGTTAACTCATGGTAAACGATCTCATCATTAACAATTTCTTTCAAAAGTACTTTAGCTTTCTCAATACCATCTTTTTGGTTGACTTCCGCTAAAATCAACGCATTTGCAATAAGAGATCGCAATGAAATAATTTTATTTTGAGGATGCGAATGCATAAGAGATTTAAGTTCAGCTGTGTACCTTTTAGCAACTTCAAACTCCCCTAAGTCTATTAACACAGAAATTAGGTGAAATACTGAATCAGATTTATCGTTATCATTACGAATTTCCTTATTCATCTCAAGTGAGAGTAGTAGTTTTTGTTTAGCCCCCTCAAAATCCCCTCTTGCGTGTAAAATTAACCCAATGTTATGACTTGTATGCAGAATATCCTGCTTATTCCCAAGTTTCAGAAATAGATTATGAGCAGCTTTATAATGGTCATAACTTTTAACAAAATTTCCCTGAAACCTGTAAATTTCTCCTAAATTGTTAAGATTCTTTGCAATATACTGGAAATCGCCAATTTTTTTATTTATCGTAAAGCTGTCTGAATAACATTCCAAAGCTTTACCATATTCACCTTTTTGAAAGTAAATTATCCCAAGTAAGTTCAGAGTATAGGCACGTTCTTGAATTAGATCATTTGACTGTTGGAGAATCAGACTCTGATTCGCAAAACTTATGCTTAGATCTAAATCCCCCAAATTTCTATAAATAACTCCCTTATGATAATCTAACGACGCTTTTCTTTGAAGAATATCTGGTTCAGATGGAGGCCTTTTTTGTAATGATTTCTCAACTTCGTTACATATTTCTAATGCTGAATCATGCTTTCCGAGACGCCATGTAGCTTCAATTAGATACAAAAGTAGATCTATATAAGATAGCGAATCTTGTGGATACTTATCTAAAATGGATTTTATTTCTTTAATGGATTCTTCGTATTCTCCCTTCTTGATCATAACTTGGATTTTAAGGGCTTGATGTTCGAATTCATTTCTAATTACCTCTGAATTATCATTCTCTGTAATAAAGATCAAGCTTAACGCATCATCGAATTGTCCGCAAAGTAAGAGCTTTTTAACCTTGATGAGATAATCAGTCATCGTCAGAATCCTTTTTTGAGCTATCTGAATTTAAAATCTAAAATTCACATTAATAGCTTCCCATGTGTGCATACAAAAAAGTCATACAATAAATCTATACTATTCATGTCCTTTTTAATTAGGTGAAATTATCAGTTAAGAAGAAATCCTATTCCGATGGGAGCATGATCAGAACCCATAACATCAGTAAGTATAAAAGCATTCTTTATCTTTTCTTTAAGGTTTTGACTTACAACAAAGTAATCAATCCGCCAACCAATGTTTCTCTCTCTAGCATTATTTCTGTAAGTCCACCATGAATAGTAACCAGGTTCAAGATTAAACATTCTAAAGGTATCTAAATATCCGTGTTCAAGAAATTCAGTGAAAAATGCTCTTTCTTCAGGAGAAAATCCAGCATTCTTCATATTTGTATTTGGATTTGTGAGATCAATTTCTTTGTGTGCTACGTTAAAATCCCCACATAAAATGACAGGTTTTTTCTGTTTGAGTTTTTCTGTGTATTTAAGCAATTCTTGATTAAATTCCTGCTTATATGCTAGTCGTTTTAACTCTCGCTGAGCATTTGGAAAGTATAAATTGATTAAATAATAAGACTCGAATTCTAACTGAAGAAAACGGCCCTCAGTATCTAAGATTTCCACTCCAGTTTTCGTAACTACATCAATTGGTTTAATTTTTGTGAGAGTTAAAACTCCACTATACCCTTTTTTTTCGGCAGATTTCCAGTAGGTATGATAATCTGGCAAATCAAGTGCTAAAGAGATCTGATCAGGTTGTGCCTTGGTTTCTTGAATGCATAAAATATCAGGTTTACGGTCTTTTATCCATTCAAGTAGCCCTTTCTTAATACAAGCGCGAATACCATTCACATTGAAAGATAAAAGTTCTATACTCATAGAAATCACAGTAAAATAAAAATCATATAAAATTTCCCTGTTAGCAAAAAACACAAAAGGTTTCTGATTTGAAATCAAACGCTAAAAGTTTGCTTAAAATAAATTAGGTAGGATCCATCATGGTAACAATTGACACAGTTGCAAATATTGTTAGTGAAGTAATAAAACCATCCATGAAGATAGCAATTGGAGGAGGTGCTATGTTCCTTAAACCAATGGAGATTGTTAGAGAAATAATTAGACAGAAAATAACAGATCTTCATGTTGTTACGTTGAGAGGAGATTTAGATGTCGACTTATTAATAGGTGTTAACGCAGTAACTGAAGTTGACTCATCTTATATTGGCTTACCAATGATAGGAATGGCAAGAAATTTTAGAAAAGCAGTGGAACAAGGAGATATTATCTTTAACGAATGGACTGAATTGTCAATGGTTAAAGCCTTACAGGCGGGTGCAATGGGTGCTCCTATAGCTATGCTTCGGTCCATTTTGGGATCTGATCTTGTAAAATACCGGCAAGATTTTAAAGAAGTGATTTATAATGGTAAATCTTACGTTGAGGTTCCTGCCATTACCCCAGATGTTGCTATAATTCATGCTTATGCTTGTGATCGAAATGGGAATGTATTCTATCCAAAACACCACGCGCTTGACGATTTCTCAACTTTACCAGCTAAAGCAGCATCTGAATTATTTGTGTCAGTTGAGAAAATTATCTCGAATGATGAAGGACGTAAACTTGTTGAAGATGGTCATGCTGTGATGTTTTCCTTGTTAGATGTTGATTACTTGGCAGAAGCACCTAAAGGGGCTTTTCCGACAGGTTTTCCGCCTCTTTATGCATCAGAAATGGGACATCTCATGACATATAGCGGAATGCAGCAGGCAGGTATGTTCAGTCAATATTTGGATGAACACGTATATTTGATACGACAGGAGGGAGAATAATGACTGATTATGAACCTATTGACCAAATAATTGTCTCTTTGGCACATGACATGAAGAACAATGAAACATGTTATACTGGTGTAGCAATTCCATCTGCTGTTATCGCAATTCAACTAGCTCGCATGACTCATGCACCAAACCTTGAATTTTTCTATGCAGGGTATTGGATATCGCCTGATTTTGATATGGATTTATTTACAGTAATGACAAATGAAGAAGAATACGTAACATCGATCAGTAAAGCGAAAGGTTTCTCAAATCTTAATCAACTTTATGCATATTGGGAAGGACCGATGAGAACGTTATCTTTTGGAATGATTAGACCTGCACAAATAGATCAATATGGAAACCTCAACAATAGTATAATCGGATCACCTTCACAACCCAAATTTCGCTTTCCTGGCGGAGCAGCTTTAGGGGATATTATTAACACCTGTCATCATGTTCTTGCTTATGTTCCAAGGCATGACACGCGCACTTTCGTAGAAAAAGTGGATTTCATTACTGGTAGGGGTGCATCCCCAGAATGGCGTAAAGAAGTAGGATTAGATATGTTCAAAGGTGTAACCACATTAGTATCTGATCTAGCTGTTCTTGAATTTAATGAAGTAGGTATGATGAGAGTTAGATCAATCCACGAAACTTCCAGTATTGAAGAAGTACAGGCATATACGGGATTTCCCATAAATATTCCCAAAGATGTCCCCACAACAGTACCACCCACAGAGAAAGAAATGGATATTCTTCAAAACAAAGTAGATCCACTGAATATCCGTAATTTTGATTCTCGCAGCCGATAATTTCATAAAAGCTTTTCTAACAACCCCCAATTATCTCTAAAGTTGTAAAGGAAGAGAAATTATTACGCAAACTCCATCAGCAGAAAAGACCATATCATATCAACGTGCAACATGGATTGCTGGACTTAGTACTCTGTTCGCTAATTTTCCTCTTCTTATCTACAATGTTTATGTCATTATTTACCTTCGTGAAGATTTACTTACTGCTATAGCTATCATCACAATTATAACCTCTCTACGTAACTTGTTACAGATTTTTTTGCGTATTCCACTGGGAGATTTATCTCAAATAATAGGTAGAAAACCGCTTATTATTTCTGGTCATCTTAGCTATATCATCGCCTTATTTCTATTGTTCTTAGCTAATGATTGGGTTTTAGTTCTAGTTGGAACAGTTTTCATAGGGGTCGGTATGAGTTGTTATTGGCC
Organism: Candidatus Hodarchaeota archaeon; assembly: GCA_016840305.1. Next base: position 10,868 of record JAEOSP010000332.1, on the reverse strand, counting down.
GGCAATTTTCGGTTATCTTGGAGATATAAGTCTAGGTAGAGTAGGAGAATCCAATGGTCGTCTCTTTCAATTATCAGATATAGGCTCGCTTCTTGGTTCAATCTTAGCATATTTCTTGTTAAAAGAAATTGAAATTTCTTTGAAAAATCTCTTTGGAATTATTGCAACTATTTCAATATTAACTCTGGTAATCAGTATTAGCGTACTCCCTGAATCTCTTGCAAAAGACAATCGAAGAATTGTGAAGAGTGTAAAAAGTGCTTTACTAAATTCTTGGTTGACAATGGTTAAATCATTGAAGAATGTTAGTTTAACAAATAAATTATGGCACGTTTACTTATTTCACTTCATTTTAGCATTTATCGAGTTTATGTCTACGGTATTCATCCCGCTTATTATAATCGAAAACGGTTTTACCAATGCTGATGTATCAGCAATATACTTTTTGGCAACATTGTTAATATTTTGGACAAAACCTTCTTTAGGTAAAATAACTGATCGATTAAGTTTTGTACCATTAATAATGACTTCATTATTTTTAACAAGCGTGACCTTACTGGGTTATCTCTATTTTTCTGATTTTATATTGATTGTTATGCTTAATATTTTAGTTAATAGCGGAGTAATAATATCTTACATAGCGGCTAACTCGGAAGTCACTAGAAGAGCGCCTAATGAACAACGAGGAATTGCTTTAGGAGTATTCGGAGTCTATGTATCTCTAGGCCGAACATTTTCTACTATTGTACTAGGACCAATCTGGGAAACATTCGGTCTCACAGGAGTTTTTGTTTTTGCACCTTTAAGCGTAATAGCTACTATTATCATTCTGTGGTTGATCATAAAAAGGAACTTAAAGGATGAAAAACCTACTCTCTTCCTTAATTCATATTTACGAAATTAATTCTGCAGAGGCCTTCTTATTTGAATTGTCTCTTATTTTTCAATTTCTTCAGGGTCTTCTGTGTTTTCTTATTAAGAGGAGTAAATTGATCTTTTACTGGTATTATATCAGCATAATGCTTATACTCCACATAATGCGTATCTTTTTTCCTTTTCTTTCTCTGGAAATTAGTTACCCTTTTTCTTGAAGCCAAAACAATCATCTATTGATAATTTTCACGGATCAAATTAAAAGATCCAAGAATTATGGGTTAGCTGGATCACCAGATTTCTTAAGTTTTTAGATTGTGGAGGTTGAATTAATGGCTCAGGGAGATACAAACATCTTCTAGTAAGGTCGGCTCATTTGATTGAGTAATTATTACTAATAGGTATTCTGTTAATGCTTCGAATTCTACAATCTGTTACTTTTTAAGAAGAAATGCTTACAAGTAATCATTGAGTAAACGACTCTAATTTCAACAAAATTATCAAGAAATCGGAGAATTATCCTATATGTCATTAGTTCACGTAGAAAATCTTCATAAAACGTTTAAAATCCCTCGAGGAGACGATATCGAGGTTTTAAAAGGAATCAGCTTGCAAGCTGGAAAAGGGGAATTTATCGCAATTATGGGGCCTTCCGGATCTGGAAAAAGCACTTTACTAAACATTCTTGCTAGTATTGAAGATTATGAAAAAGGTGAGGTCGTCATAGATGATAAAAATCTGAAAGAAGTTAGTACTATTGATTCTAGACGTTTTACTACATCGATGATTTTCCAGGACTTCAATCTCTTACCTTACTTAACTGCAGTAGAAAATGTAATGTTTCCCCTAATGATATCAGGAGTTGACGAGATAAATGCTAGAGAACAGGCTATTAAATTATTAAAGCGAGTAGAATTAGATAAACGTATGAATCATGAACCTGATGATTTGAGTGGGGGTGAACAGCAGCGGGTAGCTATAGCACGTGCCATGGCAAATGGGCCAAAAGTACTATTAGCGGATGAACCGACTGGGAATCTTGATTCCAAAACAGGTGACAAGATCATTGACTTATTTAAAGACATCATTAAGGAGCAAAATCTCTCCGTAATTCTTGTTACTCATGATTATGGGATTGCTCGCAAAACGGATAGAATACTAATTCTTAGAGAAGGAACTCTTCATCGGGAAGAAGATGTATTGGAGGATCTCTAGTAATGGAAGATAAATTCCCTAAATCTAAGAGATTTCGGTTAAGAGACCGTATAGTATATCTAAAAGCTGCTTTAATTGCAATTACTAGGAATAAACGGCGATCTATTTCAATGATTGCAGGATTGATCCTTGGAATTTCCATACTCTCGGGAATACTCTTATATTCTACAGTAGTAATGAATAATGTTTACGACACAGTGATTGAAGGATCTCCATATGAAATAAGAATGGATCTTAAAGAACCGTTTAATGATTCACAATTTGAACAATTTAGATTAGATTTTATAACAAATACTAAAATTCTTGATGCTCAAGTTCTATATGGAAATGCAAGAACATTATTCGAAAATACAGGCCCTCGGCAGTCTGTACGTACATTAGCTAATCTTGAGGCTGAATTAGTTGTGCAATATAGTAATCAGACTTTCGGGAATGCTGAAGGTATTATGTTCTCAGAAACATTCCTCTCATCAAATGAAATCGGTAATCGGTTTAAAGAAAAACTTCTAACTTCTCGTGAAACTGGAATATATTCAAATTTAAGTTCAAATTTTCATGGAGCAATTATAAGTGAAGAATTTGCAGAAAAAGCTCATCTACAACAAGGAAATATACTCAGTTCAGTAACTTTAGCAATTACCAAACAAGATCCTGATGAGTTTTTCAGTCGTACTACAGTCGCTTCAGAAACAATTTCAAACATAACTGTTGCTGGGATAATCTCCTCTGACATAGGGGCAACAGCAGGACTTTTTTCAGAAGCATTAAATTTTGGATCAGAGGGAACAATTTATATTCCTGAAGAAGTGTTTGTCGATCAAAACAAAACTGGATTTCTAACTGAATTGAATACAAATGAAATGAAATATGCGATTCTTAAAATAAATGAAGAAATGTTCAATCTTGCAGATCCAACACAGACCAATAGCCAAATTAATCGGTTAATCAACGAAATAGAAAAAGAAAATAACATTTTTATAGGAACTAATCTTGTAGAAGGACAACTACTTCCTTTCCAGGCTTTATCCGTATTTATATTCATTTTTGATGGAATTCTAACCATACCAGTTGCAATATTATCATTGTATTTACTCTCATTCGGAATTGATCTGTCACTTCATGAACGAAAATACCAAGTTGGGATTTTAAAAACCCAAGGTGCTTCCCCAAGACAAATCAAAAGAAAAATCTTAATGGAAACGTTTCGATTAGCAGCAGGGGGCTTAATCATAGGTTATATTGTAGCAATTTTCGCAGCCTGGGGGATTGGTACAGCGAAAGGATTTATGAAATGGGATTGGGAGTATGCTCTTTCGCAGCTACCTGATTTCTTTCAATTCGACGAGATAGCATTTTATGTTGTGGGAGGATTGATAATTCTAATTCTCTTTTTCATGGTTAATGGAAAAGCAAATACATTCATAGAAATGGAGATTATTGAATCAGTCAGAAGAACAGAGAAGAAGCAACAAAATTTTCTCAGACGAAATAATCTAGACGTAATATTCTTTGGAATAGGAAGTTTAGTTCTGCTTCTTATACTAGCTGATCAATGGTTTGGTGTGTATGTCGATCTAGGCTTTGTAGGAGGTCTACTAGCTGTTTTAGGCCCACCTCTTTTCTGGATTGGTGGAGCAGCATTAGTTGCGAGAGTTGTCGTATGGTTACCTCCTAAAACTGATTCTTTAATTAGACGAATTGGGTTTTTGAAAGACGTTTCGATTCTTGTCAAGGGAAATGTTTTCAGAAAAGCCGGTAACATACCTCGCCTTTCATTGATTATAGCCCTTACAGTTTCTTTTAGCATATTAGCTGCTGTGCAAGGAACAACTGGGGAAATTCACAAAGAAAGATTAGTTATCTATGATGTTGGAACAGATATTAAAGTATCTACAAGTATAAATTTCTCTTCAAGTGCCATTCAAGCAATAAAAGAAAGTTCAGCAGATATTATTGATGTAATGGCTCTAAGCGTAACCTCAGGGATGATATTGAATGATATTGTGACCATACATACTGTGGATAGTGCAATTTACGATACCGTAGGAATATGGCAAAGTGATTCGACTCTTGGAACAACTCCTTTCGATTTAATGCAGGGATTAGAAAATGATCTTGATGGAGTACTATTAGGTAAGAGTGTTTTACAGGAACAAGCATTAGAAGTGGGAGAGAAATTCACATTGGAAATTCTATCCTACCAATGGAATGGTACATTTGTAAATTATGAATTCATACCGTTCAATGTCACAGTCCGAGGTATCTTTGACCATACTCCTGGTGGAATAAGTTCCACAGGAGTAATTATGGACCATGCATTAATCAATAAGATTAGTAATTTAACTGCGCTTGCTGATACCGTAGAAACACTTTCACCTTTTATCAAAAGTTTTATACCTGATTTTATCTTTGATCAATTGGATTCAGTTACGCAAAATCCCAAAGAGATCCTTGCAACAGATTATTTTGTTCAAATTCAAAAAGATGCTGATCCTGCAGCAATTAAAAGTTTAATAGCTTCTGCAGATAATCCCTGGGTAATTTCCGTTAAAACTTTAGAAACAGAACTCCGAGAGGCAACTGAGATTCAAAACGTTGACTACGGGATACCTGGATTGTTAACAGCAGATTTTGTTATTTCTCTATTAGCGGCAACGTTAGCTACATTCATATTTATGAGCATTTTGATGGAACAGAGGAAAAAAGAGTTTGCTATTCTGAGGAGTTATGGAGCCTCTGATAGACAGATTTACAAAGTCGTTTTTAGTGAATCAATTGTATTACTACTAACATCTGTAATTTGGGGTTTATTGGTAGGAATTGGCCTTTCTGTCTTATTCAATGGATTTTTTGAGTTTATAGATGTATTCCTCACTCCTTTAAGTGCATTAACTTCAGGTGGAGGACTTCTTTCGCGGATTATCATTTTTGATTTAGCAGGACTCATAGGGACACTATTGATCACCTTTATTGCAATGTTACTAGCCACATACCTTTCAGCAAAGGGATCCGCAAAAGCTAAAATATCAACGGTGGTTAGAGAATTATAGGAGAAATTAAAATGAGTTCCACAATTCTAAATGCGCGAAATATCTATCATATCTACAGAAGTCGAGCAGAACATGCTTCGGTAGTTGCATTAAAAGGCGTAAGTCTTGAATTAAAACAAGGGGAATTAGTAGCTATTGTAGGTCCATCAGGTTCGGGAAAATCTACACTATTAAGAGTTTTAGGAGGATTAATGCGTCCAACCGCTGGATCAGTAGTTTTCAATGATGTGTATGACATAACAAAAACAGCTGAAGAGGATTTAACAGTATTTAGAAGGGAAGAAATTGGGTTTGTTTTCCAAGAAGGCAATTTACTTCCTGATTTGTCTGCTTTTGAAAACGTTGCCCAAAGTCTGGCTCTAAATGAAATCTCTTATGAATTTCGAAAGAAACGAACGTTAGAACTACTTGATCTAATGGGTGTTCTTCATCGAAAAAATCAGTTAGCTGTTCGATTAAGTGGAGGCGAACGTCAACGAGTTGCAATAGCCCGCGCAATGGCAAATAACCCAAAAATAATTATCGCAGATGAACCAACAGGAAATGTCGACTTCAAGACTAGTGTACGATTACTAGAGTTATTCAAACAGTTAAATAGAGAGATAGGGATGACTTTTCTTTTTGCAACCCATTCTAATCATGTTGCTGGATACGCTGAACGAAGTGTTGAATTATTAGATGGTTTACTTTTGGGACAACATGGAACTGATATAGACTTAAGCAGTCTAGATCATTCCCGTATTATTATAATGGATTCTGATAATAGGATTACACTACCAGAGAATGTACTCGATAAAATAATAGCACCATATGGATCATTATGGAATGCAAAAGTATTAGAAGGTAAAGAAATTCTTATAACACCATTAGAAGCAGCAACTGAAGAAAATGAGAAGAGTAAAACCGATGTAATTGAGAAGAAAGAATGTCCAGTGTGCGGAGATACAAATCCGATGAAAAGTAAGTTTTGTGTTTCTTGTGGTGCAAAGTTCTAGAATAATTCTACTGGACTATTTTCCATATTAGTAATTGTTATAAAACTTAATGCTCTTAAGAGATTAATAATTATTATCTGGTGAATTCTAACAAATTGAGTGTGGGAGAACTAATGGTTAACTTCCAAAAAAACCGACAGACTTTTTACTATTTATTTTTCTTTATCATCGGCTTGTTCTCACTAATAGGCATACCCAGTTTTGGTTATCTGATTTTCACACCCGGTAATCACACATTCGCATTATACAATACTCAACTAAGAGCTGCTACTGTTTCTCGTGTAACTGTACGAAATAGGAATATTGTTGGTTCAACCTACTTCAATGATAGTACCTCTTCATATATTGGATTTATTGCAAATCCTAGCATGCGATCACCCTCGATTCTATCCTTCAATTACTTTGCATGGAGTAACATCACTGGTTGGAATAACTTGAAGAACCTCCAAAAAGTGTTATTATTCACGGGTGACCCAGCTCGATTATTGATGGTTAAAGGTTTGACACGTGTTTCTATTAATGGAACAAACGTTTTCACTACTCTTCAAATAGAGACAACCGAAGTTCAAAGCTCCTATCACCTAATCAGTTTTTTTCTAAATGGAACACAGAAATCAAATCACTTAATTACTGGAGTGACTGATAGATATTTTAATCTTGAAGGTATTACGTCCTTAAACAATGGTAGTTATTGTCTTATTGCAGGAAAATATTTTGAAAATCGATCTTCCTCAATAACCCATAGAGTTATTCTTACTGTAAATTCAACTGGATCTATCCAAAGAGAAATTTTGCTTGATGAGGAGATCTATTCTCTGGTTTTCATCGCCAAGGATAGTTATACTAAATCCCTTTGGACTGGGAAACGTGGATATAACTTTTTCTTTACAGCTTCCTCACTATCAGAACGAGATGAGTCAGGTGCTATCATAAGCCTATATCCAATCAAATATCCTCCAACGGAAATGGATTTCCTTACGCCAGAAGTCATATTGATTCGTCGTGCTCGACCAACAATTTTAACCTTTGACGTTTATGATACAATTCCAGTTGTTACTTATTTTAGTCTTATCCTTTTCTTGACTTTATTGGTGATGAAAATGCGACAACGATCCTCATCGCGCTATCTAGTTAATGAAAATAGTGATAAATGACAGTTATTCTCCTAGAATAAACATGTGGTCAATAAATAGGAATTAAAATTAAAAAAAATTATCCAGAATATTTTTCCTTATAATAATCAATGAAATTGAGTATGACTTTCAAAAGCATCAATGCAAATACAAACAGTCCAATCAGATAATAAAACCCTCCTATCCCTGGATCCTAACCAATTATACTGGAAATAATCCATAATGGAATTGATAAGATTATACCTAAACCTATAGCGATAAATGGAGCTGATGCTATTAATGAGGCATTTTTTATTGCAAATTTCCAATCATTATTGACGTTTTTTTCAAGTTTTGTTATGAGCCTATTCATCTTCATCATATTATCAGTCTTTCTTTTAGATTCCTCCTATTTAAGATATGTTTTTTTTTCTAAAAAGAAGAAGAAGTGCTTGAAATCCTTGTTTACACTCTTTAATTTCAATAACCCTTAAGAATTCCTATCATTATAAAAGAAAACAGAAGAAGAGCAGCTAGAGGATATATCCATCGAACATATGTTCCAAAGGTGTGAAGATATGTCTTGGGTGATGAAGGGGACAATTCCCTCATTACTTTGGATTTTTCCATATTCCAAACTTGTTGTCCGACTGTTCTAGTGAACGCATAGATACAAAAAGAGAGAAGAACCAATACGATCACTGATTTTTCAATATCTTCAAAATTCATCATCATGAAAAGAATAATCATGATAAAAACACAAATAATTAGAATTAGTGAAAAATGAATTGTTGATTTCCTTGTAAAAAGAGCTAATTTCGAAAGATAGTTATTTTTATTGCTTAAACGTGCTTTCGTTATAGTATTAATGTTAAAATCCTTATGTTCTGGTTTTTTTCTTTGTTTATTCAGATTATCCTTTGGATCCATACTATTTCTTTCCTAACTCAATCACCTGTTTTAGGGTTACACAGTTCACAATTACAACCAGTGTTAATACTTTCAGGATCAACACTAATTACCCCTCTCTCTGTTTTCACGGCCAATTCCTTGGATTTTACCTCATATTGGTCATTCAACTGTTTCCAGATCAATCTCATTGAATGTTCAATGTCTCTATCTGATTCCCAGTCTGCCAGATCAACTGTGAATTTTATTAAGTATTCTATTTCTTGTAATCTTCTCAATGGATTATTCTCCTGTTCAATTCAAACACTTCTTTTCCATTACAAGACTATCCTCATATCCAGCTTTAGGACCTAAAGACAAGTTTATATATATCTACATGCGTTGTTTGAGGAAATATTTTGAGAGAACAGGAAAAATTTCAATACTTTTCAATCTAGAACATCTACGTTCAAAAAATCATTAAAGGGAAGCGTTAACAACATCCATGATAAAAACAGTCACTGAGAAAAAAGATCTTGTACAATGATATTCAAAGGAAGGTTTTTATAACTAATTTTCAAATGATGATATGGGGTCAATTTGCGTAGACTTTTTGTTTTTCACTATAATAGAAAGTGGGTTTTATTGGTTGTATTTATATCAGGTATTATACTCGGGGGAGCTATCATTTTTTACTGGGCTGTTGAACCATTATTTATAATTTGGCAAGATACTCAACGGGTACCTTGTGACCAATTGCCTAATATGAGCCAAGCAGAGCAAATTTATAATGAACATCTCGACACAGTTGAGCAAATCGAAAATATTAGCCCAAGTAATGTCTTTGTGTCATTAGTAGAGCGTTGTCCTGGAAAAGGGGAAGTAGAAATCCATTATGATACAATGAACACCCGAAAACAGATTAAGGATCTAATTGCGGATACTTTTTTCGGGATCCCTTATGTAATGTTCAATATCTAGGGTAGCCCTATAAAAATACCCAACTAACCTGTTATTTTCTTAAAAACCCACCTTCTATTCGTAAAAAATATCTAAAACTTAACCATCAAAAGGGAAAGAAAGGGGAGGAAAAAGTAGCAAGAGAGGAGACTCGCGCACTCAGATTAGATTTTTTTGCACCTAAAAGAAAAATGGCAGTTACGCAATCAATTTTGATAACTATGTTAGTTATTGCTTTCACAGTTGCCATTGGATACGAACCGACGAATGTGTTTCTTATTTTTGACTTAATACTTGCTGTTTTGTTACCCGTTATGGTTCTTTTCGTAGTTTATGTTGTAGTATGGTTTATAGACGTAATTGAAATGGAAGATCAGAAATGGCTTGTTCTAAAACTAATGATTGCTTTAAAAGAGGATGATGAAGCAATAAAAAGGATGTCCGCTTATTTCTCCAATCTTAAAAGAGACAAACAGCACTTATCAGCTAAAAACTAAATATTTCAATCTTGAACGTGTATAAATCTCTGGAAGTCAAATCAAAAGGAATAAGGGAGTTGCTAAAAAGACTATCCCTAATAGTAAAATGACTCTCGTTTTGAAGGATCCCCACTTTGTTTTTCCAATAATCACGCTCAGCCCAGCGACAAAAATAAACAGAATAGCAATGGTGAGTGTAATAACTACAAATGGAGCTAGGTAGATTTGTCTTCGTAGTGCACGGATACGCCTAATTGCTAACCAATCTTTCAATACATAAGCCTGCCAAGGGGGTTTCCCAATAAAAACAGTTTTTCCCCTTTGGTTTTCATTAGTTAGTTCAGGAGGTTCGATGGTTTTACTCCCTACGATATCTGACATTTTTACTTCTATAAAGGATAACACGGGCATAATATCTGTTATATCATCCATAGGTCTATATTTCGCTGCAATAATACCTGTAATAATTGCAAATATAACTGATTCCGAAATTAAAAACATTAAGGCTATCCAACTTTCCCAAGGAACACCCGAGCGGAAGAAAAAGCCCGTAGCTGCTACCGCTGTATTAATTAGTGGAGTAAAAAAGTAGTGTAAATCAAAAAAGGAGAAGGGAGGAGGAATGTTTTATACTTCATTGACCTAATTACTCACCCGATGAATTGAATCCTTTCAGAGATCAAAATCCTCTCAGAGATCAAAGTAGAAAGCCTATTTTTCCTATTATAATTCCTATAATCTGCATTCAGACCATAAATATTCAATTAAGGAGTCTAGGCGTGAACTCAATAAAATAATATACTTGTCGCCTGCTCCTGTGTATAGAAATATCTTATTATCTTTAACAACTGAACCCATTGGGAAAACAACCGCTGGAATGTCCACTGGATACACTTCATTACCATATAATTCCCATGGTTTCGATGGAATATAAATAGGGTATTTTGTTCGGCAAAGGACTTTTGAGGGATTATGCAAGTCAAGAATAGCTGCACAAATTGAATAAGATCTGTTGATCTTTTGAGATAGACCATAAACACGAGCGATAGAAGAATTAACTTCACCTACAGCATGGTAAATAATTAACCACCCTTTTTCTGTACGAATGGGAGGAGGACCTGGGCCAATCTTCTCTTTCTCATGAGGATAACATCCTGCTTCGAGAAACTTTGTCTTCTTTCGTCTGTTATTTATTTGATCCCATAAAGAACAATGATTGGAAGGATGAAGTAATTGATTCATTCCTGCCTCAAGAACATCGATGTGGATGTTTTTCCCGAAACGTAATAAAATATA
>JAEOSP010000331.1 GCA_016840305.1 Candidatus Hodarchaeota archaeon | reverse complement strand
TGAGAATGAAAACGACGATGAGAACCTTTAGAAACAAAAACAACTTCATTATCAGAAGTTGGAACAGGAGAAGATGTTGACTTCACAGGAGAGGAAGGAGGAGCGAACTCAGAGGGAGGACGAGAATCAACAGCAGGAAGTTGAAAACCACACTGAGAACAAAACCTGGAATCAGCTTCATTAGAAAGACCACAATTAGGACAAGTGACAGACATATAATAACACCACCAGAAGATTAAGCAGCTTTAGTAGTATAATAATGACGACGCATGTCCATCATATCAGGGACTTGAGAAATAAGACCCGCATTCTTAAGATGACGAAGAGCCTGACGAACAGTACGAGGACTGTAATTAGTTTTAGACTCAATTTCACCAACATGCATACGCTTACCAGATTTTAAAGCACGGTAAACCTTCTGAACAGAAGGAGGCATGACATCAACAAGTTTAGCACCTAATAAAAGACTACTGGACATTTAATTTTCACCAATTTTGTAAGTTAAGATGAGTATCATACTAGATCTCTATCTAAGTATCATATATTTCTTACTTATATAACTTTCGAACTAGACAAAAATTGAATAAGGCCAAATAAACGATTGTTTGTTTCAAAAGGAAATAATTGCTATTGAAAAATCCAAAAAATACAAAAAAAAGGGATAATGGCTAAATCAACGGAATAAAAAAGCAATAAAGAAGAAATAGTGAAATGAGAAGGGAATAAAAAAAGCTAAACTATAGAACAAATTAAGGTTGCACTTCTATTTACTTATTCTGCAATTTTCATGGTCATTTCTAGACCATTTGGTAAGAATGGAACAGTTACGCTAAACACATTTGGATGTTTATTGATATAGTCCATTAGTTCTTCACATATTTCTGGATCATCTTTATGAATCTCTGAACAGTCGAGAACATTATCTGATAGAATTACCCCTCCGACTCTCAGTTTCTCTAGTGACAATTTAATGAATTCTATATAATCTCGTTTATCAGCATCCAAGAATACTATATCTACTGGACTTTCTAGTTTTCGAATTTCTTCCTTTGCATCTCCCAATATGAGTTCCACGCAGTCCATCAATCCAGTTTTCTTTACATTCTCTCTTGCCTTTGTTATTTTTTCTGGTAAAATATCTACTGTTATTACTTTCCCTTTTTCCTCTTTTACGGCCATAGCAAGCCAGATAGTTGAATAACCAAATGATGTGCCAATCTCAAGTATCCTCTTTGCCTTCATGGCTTTTGCTAGTAAGTATAGGAATTTGCCTTCTTCTCGCGGGATTGCTAATGAGCGATTCTTTTTTAAAATTTCTTCTCCCTCTGTCTCTCTCTGAATTTCCTCATCTCTATATTCTTCAAGATTTCTTAATACACTTTCTATCTTTTTTGGTATCATTTTAAACACAATTTTATGCTAGTTTATACAATGGTATCTGTAATGGTGTTTATTGAAAGATTGGTTCCGTCGAAAATCGCAAATAATATTTTTGGTAAAATTCATTATTTGAAAAAAATACAAACAAATCGATATTAAGTTTTACCACTCTTTTAATAGAATAACCTTTTCTCCCGTCAGTTTTTCGTATAATTTCTCATCTGCAGTTACAACATCACATTTCCTTTTGTTACTGATTGATACATAGCTTGCGTCATAGATAGTTATTCCATATTGAAATGCCAGTTCTACTGTTAAATTTGCCAGTTCTCCCTCTAGTGGCTCTATCATGAATCCGAATCCCGTTAAAGCTGACATTGTTTCCTTTATGTCCTTTATCCCAAATTCTGGTTTATATCGTAGCACATTGGCTATTTCATAGAAGAATAGAGAAGGTACAATAGGTAATGCTTTTTCTGTCTCATGATCGAGAACTTCGAGAGCTTTTTCTGTATGAATCTCCTCAACAAACCATTTAAGCGCGACAGACGCGTCAATTACTAATGCTTGGCTTCTCTCCATGTTCTTAATTCCTCTGTCGTATCGCCTTGGGCTTTTCTTCTCAATTTTTTCATTTTTTTCAGAGAATTCTCTATTGATTTCCTATCCCGATACATCATTCTTTTTTCCTCCTCTTCAACCTTTTTAACTATCGACAATCGCATTACTTCGCTCCAATTTATATGTGATAGTTTTTCTACCCGTTTTCTTAATTTCTCGGGTATTTTGGTACTCATGGTTGTCATTTTCTGATCATTACTTATAGTACTTGAAGGTATTAAAAATCTTACTTTCTTAATTCATAGATTTCATAAAAGTATGCCAAGCTGTTGCTTTGGTTTTTCAATAGAGTTTCCTCTTTCAAAAAGATCTTATGTAAGTATATTCCTTATATACTAATACAACGACCATTTGAGTAGGTTTGTTTGATGGAACTTCGAAGTATTACTGAAAATGTTTGGTATATCCCAAATGTTGTGAATATCGGGGTGATTAGGGACAAGGATAACTCTGTTATCTTGATTGATACAGGTATCGATAAGAGTATTGGTAAGAAGATAAATAATCTGTTAACAGAAGAAAAATTAGTTCTTAAAGCCATCGTTAACACCCATTCTCATGCTGATCATTGTGGAGGGAATAAGTACTTACAAGACACTACAGGTGCGACAATATATGCACCTGATATTGAAGATGTTATCATCAGCAATCCATACTTAGAACCTTGGTATTTATTTTCTGGTGCAGCCCCAATAATAGATTTACAGAACAAATATTTAATGGCTAAATCTTCTAAAGTTGATCGTGTAATTGAAAATTTTGATCAAAGCTTAAAGTTTGAGGAAGTAGAATTAAATATTCTCCCTTTACCTGGACATGCATTAAATCAAATAGGTATAGAATTCGATTCAGTATGCTTTTGCGCGGATAGTATTTTTTCAGAAGAGTTGTTGGTAAAACATAAAGTACCTTTCTTTATAGATATAAAGAGAACGTTTGAGACCCTTAACTACTTACTTTCAACTGGTTTTTCATTTTATGTTCCAGCACATGCAGAACCAAGTCCGAATATTTCAAAGGTAGTTAAAGCAAATATCAAAAGTATAGAGGGGATTGAAGAGCTAGTATTTGAGATTCTCACTCAATCTATGACAACGGAACAAGTGATGAAAAGTGTTTGTGATCATTTTCAATTTGCGTTAACACGGATCAATCAATACTTTCTGCTAAAAACTCCCGTTCTGGCTTATTTGAGCCATTTAAGGAATGAAAAAAAGATTGATGTCAAGCTTTCATCGAATGAATTAATTTGGCAGAGAGTAGACTGAGGGTATTAAAGGAGTTATTTTAAGAATGAAGAGTTTAATTGGATCGTGAAGATTTTTGGATAATAGTACTTCAGAGAATGAAACTCGACTAAAAGAGTATGTTGAAGCTCTAAATATTAAAGCCGAACATTTAGTGTACAATGAATCTCTGCATACTGTTGCAGACGCTATTAGAGTGTCTGGTATAGGGATTGAGCTGATTGCCAAAACGATAGTCATGGTTGGTCAACATGGGGAAACTATTGTTGCGTTTGTTCCTGGAAATTCGCGTGTTAGTACCAAACGTGTAGGTAGATTATTAAATCAGATGCCACCTAAAATTGCTACTGCTGAAGAAGCTCTTAAAATTACCAGTTATCCAATTGGTGGAACTCCATTCATCGGTTATCCTGCAATCAGACTTGTAGATAAAAAAATTTTGGAAGTCGAAGCAGTTTATTCAGGTGGGGGATCTGACAGATCCTTGTTAAAACTTTGGACTAGTGAGATATCAAAATTCGAGGCTATTGTCGGTCGAATCAGAAAATGAAGGTATTATCTTGCTGAAACGCGGACGAAGACAATGACCTGAGATATTATTCTGGAAGATCAGTATTTCCTCTGGAAATTACAATTTCTTTTGGCATAACACGGAATCCATAATACAAAATTAGCGCAGCAATTGTTCCAACACAAGCCATTGCAATCAATGTAATTGTGAAGCCATGTTGTTCTATAAATGAACCAGCAGATATCATAAAAAACGCCGATACAATTAGAACTGTTGTTGGGATCAGACTATAGATTGAGTTTCTAATATGGTCAGGAATTGTATCTAAATAAAATCGCTGACGTAAAACAAACATAATGTTGGCACTAAAATCAAAGAAAGCAAAAGCTAGTATCGCCAGAGCTATTGGTGCTAAATTTAGCCTTTCTTGAAGAGGGAAAATAAATAATATAATAGCGAAGGAAATAAAGTAACCAAACATTACTAACCATTCCAATCGGGGGATCCAGCGTCTGAAATTTAATTTTGCGCTAATTTTACCAGCATAACTTGCAGTAGCACTTTGATTTATCCAAGCTATGAATCGAAAAATTCCCGCCCCTAAATCAGACCCAGTATAACCATAATACATTGGAAACAGTATCATATTTCCCCAAATCAACCACATCGAATTTAACAAACACAATCCCGCAATGAAGAAGAAAATATGTTTCGTTGTCATTACAAACATTATTCCCTCTTTAAGTAACCCAAAATATTTTTTTACAGATTGTTCAGATTTAGTTGTTTCAGGAAGATCTTTAATTACAAAAATGCTTATTATTCCTAGAATGCTCATTCCTATTGCCTGTAAAACGAAAACTGTCTCTCTAAATAGGTACGTAGCAATAAATCCACCGATTAAGATAGTGAAAGCCCAAATGAATCCTTGAATCATATTGAACTTACCAAGAAACTTCTGGTAAAATTTTCTTTCAGGATCTATATCTTCTGCAGCAGTCTTATAATTGTTATCAAACCATGCTTGTAAAGCACCTGATTCTTGAGAAGCAGCAAAGGCTGATAATATATATACAATAGCTAAACTCGCAAAAGAATCAGCAAAAGCTAAAAACCAATAAGATATACCATAGCTGATAAAAGCGATAGCAAGAATCCATCTCTGTCCAAGCCAATCTCCAAGAGTTCCAGATGGGTAATCAAAAACAGCTTGCACGATGAATGACAGAGCTGCAAGTTTTCCTAATTCCTCAAAGCTAACGATATCTAGAACAAATAATACGTAAAAAGTGCCAGAAATAAAAAATAAACTCGAATAGGCACTTGCTATTACTAAAAACTTCTGGATTAAATACTGAGCACGTTTTGGTAGGTGATCAGATACTCCTAAGAATCTTATCAGTGGTAAAAAAAGCATTATTTATCCTTAAAACGACCATTAACGATTTCCTTTTTATCTTTCCAGAATATGCAAAGTGAACTGTTTAATGAGTATTCTCTAATTTTTTGTGTGTTTTAATGCGTGAAATAAAAAGGTATACGTCAGAGCTATATCTTTTAGGTAATCATACCTTCCAGATTTACCTGCATGTCCAGCTCCCATATTAGTTTTTAGTAGTAAGATATTATCATCTGATTTTATTTCTCTCAGCTTTGCAGTCCATTTAGCCGGTTCCCAATACTGTACCCTTGGATCATTCAATCCAGCAGTAATTAATAGATGAGGATAATCTCTTGCCTCTATATTATCATAAGGAGAATAGTTCTTCATATAGTGATAGTAATCCTCTTCTTCAGGATTTCCCCATTCTTCATATTCCATTACTGTTAGCGGAATGGACGCATCTAACATAGTAGTAATAACATCAATAAAAGGTACTTGAGCTATAACAGCATGAAATAGGTCTGGACGCATGTTAAATACTGCACCCATCAGTAATCCTCCTGCACTCCCTCCTTGAATGGTTAATTGACTTCTTGAGGTGTATCCTTCTTCAATTAGATGTTCTGCGCATGCAATGAAATCTGTGAAGGTGTTCATCTTCTTTTTTAGTTTCCCATCATCATACCATTTCCTACCCATCTCCCCTCCACCACGTATGTGGGCAATAGCAAAAATAACACCTCTATCAAGCAAGCTTAATCGAAAGGATTGAAAAGAAGGTTCGATACTGTAACCATAGCTCCCATAACCATAGAGCAATAATGGTGATGAACCATCTTTCGTTATTCCCTTGCTATAGACTAAGGAAATATACACCTCTGTTTTGTCAGGAGCTACTGCGGTGATCCTTTCGGTAGTATAGTTACTTGAATCAAAATCTCCGACAACTTCATACTGTTTAGCAATATTTAATTCCCTTTTATTCATATTGTAGTCATAAACTCTATTAGGTGAAATTAATGATGTATATAAAAACCGTAACACGTCTTTTGAATAATCAGGAGGTACTAATGATGGATTTAAATGGTAGGGCGCCCATACTGTATAAATAGATTCCGGATATTTAATATAATGTGTTTCTTTCGTTTTTCTATTCATTATTCCTATTTTTTTCAGTCCATCTTCCCTCTCATATAGAACAAGATAATTTTTATATGCTTTAATACTTGAAAACATTATTTCTGGTCTATGGGGAATAATTTCTCTCCAATTTTCTTTTGTTGTTGCATCTTTTGTTGTCTGCATTAGTTTAAAATTGGTTGACGAGTCCTTGTTTGTTCTTATAAAAAATTTCTCAGTTCCATGATCCACATAGTACTCTAGATCTTTGCAGCGTTCTTGAAATAATGAAAACTTACCTTCATGATCATTAACACGTATGTAATGGATCTCAGAAGTCGTCTTACTACCTAAAACAATGAAAATATACTCATTGTCAGAAGATTTACTCATTTGTAGATAGAACTTCTCATCCTTTTCCTCATATAATTCTTCATCAGGTTGATCATTTTCATGTAATTTATGTCTTAATACCTTATATGGCTGTTTTATCTTACTTAAAATAGCATAGTAGAATGTACTACTATCACTTCCCCATTCAAAGAAATAAGTTGCATTATTAACATTCGTATTATTGGTTTGATCGGTTTCTAAATTCTTTATGTATATTGAAAAATCCTCCGACCCTTTTGTATCTGTAGCATAAGCTAGGTATTTTTGATTTGGGGATATTTTGAAAAATCCTAATTTGAAGAACTCTTTTCCCTCTGCAAGCACGTTTTCATCCAATAAAACTTTTTCTTCGTCCTCATTAATCTTTCTTCTATAGTAGGTTTTATATTGTTTCCCCTTAAATGTTTTATAATAGTATAGATAACTACCTTTCCTCTCAGGAGCACTTACATCATCTTCTTTTATCCTGTTCTTCATTTCTTGAAATAATTCCTTCTGGAATTCTTCTGTCGGTTTTAGGATGGTTTTTGTGTAGGCATTTTCTTCTCGAAGGTATGTGATTACTTCGGGATTTTCTTTTTCCCGTAACCAGTAATAATCATCAGTATGAGTTATATTATGAATGGTATATTCTTTGGGTTTTTTTGTTGCTTTTGGAGGGTTATTTGGCATATAATTCACCTAAAATTTAAATAGAAGGAAAGTAATTTGGTTTTTTCACTAAAATTACTTAAGAATTATCAGTTTTTAACTATTCAGCCAGAAGTTACATTCATTCATCTGGAGGAGAAAGGTAGGTTTAAAGTATATCTCGAGGATAACAAAGAGCAGATGTTGGGAACTAGCAAAGCAGATAAAGTAGAGGAAGAAAATATTACTGTTTTTGTTGGAAATAGTGGGTAAGAAGAGTTATAAAAATGAATGAACCTTAATTATCTGAAGATGGTGATTTGGTAACACTCACAAGGAAGTTCAGGATTAATCCCAACAAGCAATAAGTGAAAAATCTCTGGGAATTATCTGAAACATGTCGGTTACTCTACAACCATGCATTAATGGAGCGTAAGTTTGTCTATAATAGCTATAACCATCGAATCACCTACATAGACCAACAAAACGCTTTACCAGGCTTAAAAATACTCTTCCCAAGATATAAGCAAGTCTATTCTAAAGTTCTTCAAATGACGCTAAGAAAACTTGATGCAGCATATTAATCATACTTTGGTTTACAGAAGAACGGAGATAATAGGGCCAACCCTCCATCCTTTCGAGGTAAGTGCTACTTCTTTACCTTGTGCTACAATCAGTCAGGTTTCTCAATCACGAACCGACAGCTTCCTCTTCCATATAGATATAACAATAGTCACCAATAGCAAGTAACGTTGAATTGACTTCATAATAGTCATTCTAATCAAAATTAAATGCTCAAAATGTGCGTTTTTCTTCAACTATTGAGTTATTATTCAGTAGAAAGTTGATCCCAATGACTGTGATGAAAATAAGAATAATTGTGAAGATAGATATCCCTAAGACAACAGGCTTTGATAATTTCACAACTTATCACTTTTCTAAATCATAATTCTCTCACCTGTAAAAAAATTCATTGGAAACACTTCCATTTTTTCTTAGAAATCGTTATTTACCGTCTAGAACCACATATGCTCTCTGGAGTCTTGGACCAATTGGCTTTATATGAGGAACAGAATCCCAAAGATATCAGTTTTCACGAAGTCAAACAGACAATAAGAGAATTTCTCCCGAAAATTCAGGAGACTAATATCAAATTCCTGTACCACGGTTCATATAATGTATTTGAGGTATCGGAAGAGTATATCTTTCGAATTCCTGATATCCATTTGAGAAACCTGATAGGAATCCAATTAATTGAGAATGAAATACGAACTTTGGATATACTTAAGGATTGTCTAACTCTTCCTATACCTAATCCAATTTTCATACGTACAGAGGGAAATATTCCCTTAATGGGTTATAAAAAGATACCTGGCGTATCTCTCTCTAAATGCTATACAAATCTTCATCGTATTTGTCGTCAAAAACTTGCTCAATGTATAGGAAAATTTTTGTTACAACTCCATTCGGATGAAACCCTGTCTAAATATGCTGAAATTGTCCCTACCGTCCAATCAAACTTTAAAGCACACTACCAAATTGTTTGGAGAAATGAATTTAAAAAAGTGAAATCAATAATATTTCATCTACTTGATGAAAATCAGATCGATTGGACCCTTAGAATTTACGGTGACTTTCTATCCCAAATTGAGAAGCATTCCTTTAGTCCAGTTTTAACTCACGGTGATTTCGATACAACTAACATTTTAGTCAATCCTATCTCTTGTGAACTTACAGGAATAATTGATTTTGAAGATACTCGTCCCTTTGACCCTGCAGTTGATTTTCTCTTTTACAATGAAGGAAAAGAGTTTCAAGAAGAAATAATTAAGAGTTATTCAAATACACTGGATAAGTACTTTGATGAAAGGAGGCAATTCTACTATTCACGAAGTTGTTTCCCCTATATGATTTTTGGTCTTGAGAATGACATTCCTTCGCTTGTGAATGCAGGGTTAGAATTACTAAATGATCGTATGAAACGATTTGATGATGTATAATAGGATTTAATCCGAATGACTGGCTATCCCTCTTGAAGTGACAATACTTCCAACTGATACACCAACTAGAATCAATAATATCATTCCAGGAGTAGAAAGAATTTCTAATAGAGATCCACCTACTAACACCGTCAGAACACTTCCTAGTAGAATTAAAGTGGGTTGTAAAGAGTATATTGAATTACGATTCTTATCGGGGATGAGCTCTAGGTAGAATCTCGGCATAAGTACATCTGTAAGTCTCATAAATATACTCCCTATCATAAAGATCAGTAATACAATTATGTAAGAAACTAGATTAAATTCCATGGAACTTGGTACGACTATACTTAATATCAATATGCACGAGAAAAAGAGAG
>JAEOSP010000330.1 GCA_016840305.1 Candidatus Hodarchaeota archaeon | reverse complement strand
TTGGTAGTTCGTTCAAATTTCATATAGAGTCCTCTCAGATTTCTATATGAAGAACTACCATTTATAAAGTTACCGATCATCAAAAAGAAGTAATTTCACTACAATTACTAGTTACGTTAGAACTGAAAATTTTACTGGGGTCATTTTATCTTCAGCTCCACATATTATTAAGGACGGGAAAGCAATTTCCTCCAGTCGGTCCCGAGCATCAAAATTACAACAAGCCTTTAAATCCTGAATTAATATATCTGGCCCATTTTTTGTCAAAATATCTTGATTAATCATTTTTATAGCGCAAACAGTTTTTGTAGCATAACTAAACTTTTCCATTAAACGCAGAGCTTGATCGAAATCAGTGTTAAGTAATTCAAAAAATACGGGGGCCACATTTAACTTAGCTCCAGTTCCTATAAGTACTAAAGCTTTTGGAGGATTCTCAGTATCTGTTAACACATAAGATAGACAAATCCCTCCGCCCATTGAATGCCCTATCAAAACATAATTACCAAGATTCAAATGAGAAATAAGTGAATTGACTTCTTTCGTATAATCAGAAATTGAATCGCTAGTGGAATAAGAGCTTTTCCCATGACCAGAAAGGCTAAGTGTCAATATACCAAATCCTTTGGCTCGAAAATAATCACGTTGATAATCCCATTGGCTTCTATCGCCTCCACCACCGTGAATAAAGACCAAAGTCAACTGATCAGAGTTGTTGGGATTAATTAATTCATAATCAATCTGAGAAATCACACATCTAACCAACCAACAACTAAATTCTTGTAAGTATCAAAAATTATTTTCTCCAATGTTTTATTTTCCAATTTGGGTCGCGTTTTTCAAGAAAAGCATTTAATCCTTCCTTCCCTTCTGGAGAAGTTCGTATTTGTGCAATTCTATCTATTAAATATGGCCTTAGAACCTCAAATGTTTCCGTACGATTTTTCTCTAAGATTTTTTTAATTTGAGCCATAGCCATAGGCCCACTTGAAAGAAGTTGGACAATTATTTCCCTAACTTGATTATCCAAATCTGTAATAGTGGGAGTTATTTCATGAATAAGCCCGATTTTCAATGCAGTTACTGCAGTAAACCTTTCACCAGTAAGGAAATATCTAGTTGCCTGAGACATACCTATCTTTGGAATTACATACGGACTAATTACAGCAGGCATGATCCCCAAGTTTACTTCAGAGAATGCAAATACAGCCTTACTAACAGCTATTGAAATGTCACAAAGAGCAACTAGGCCTATACCTCCTCCAAAAGCTGCTCCATTTATCCTTCCTACAATTGGCTTGGAAGTATGGTAAATAGTATGAAATAATTTCTCTAAATTCCTAGCATCTTTTTGATTCTCTTCAATCGTGAAATCCTTACTAGATTGCATATATCCAAGATCTGCACCTGCAGAAAAGGATTTGCCTTCCCCAGTTAAAATAATAACACGGGTTAATGGACTATTACTCTGATTTGAAAATTCTGATGTAAGTTCTGAAATCATCACAGGATTAAAAGCATTATGAACCTGAACCCGATTCAGAGTAATTGTACAAACATAATCCTTTACTTCAGAATTAATAGTTTCATATTTAGTCATGAAAGAATCACCAAAACGTATTTTACATTCGAAAAACACCATAAACAGAATCAGGGATCGGTACATTCAAGGATGCGGATATACACAAGGCGAGAATAATCCGAGTATCTGCTGGATCAATTATTCCATCATCCCATAATCGTGCCGTACTGTAATATGCACTCGATTCTTCCTCGTATTTGGCCCTAATAGGCTCCATAATCTTTTCACGCTCGTCCGAAGGTAAAGATTTTCCCTTTAATGCAAGTTGACTTTCTTTAACTGTTGCTAGTACATTTGCAGCTTGTTCTCCTCCCATTACTGATATTCGAGCATTTGGCCACATAAATAAAAATCGGGGAGAATAAGCTCGTCCAGCCATTCCATAATTTCCTGCACCATATGAACCCCCAATCATTATTGTAAATTTTGGAACTTTAGCATTGCTTACTGCCATAACCAGTTTAGCTCCATCCTTTGCTATACCCCCAGACTCAGCTTCACTACCAACAATAAAACCAGTAATGTTCTGTAAAAATATCAAGGGGAGCTTCCGTTGGGTACATAGATTAATAAAATGTGCTCCTTTTAACGCACTTTCAGAGAATAGAACTCCATTATTTGCTAGTATACCAACAGGGTATCCCATTATTCGGGCAAATCCACAAACAAGTGTAGAGCCATATAAAGCCTTAAACTCATGAAATTTTGATCCATCGACTAGACGAGCAATAATTTCATGAACATCGTAAGCCTGTCTAGCTTCTTTCGGTAGAATTCCATATATCTCATCAATATCATACAAAGGAGGTTCAGGAGTTTGGAAATCTAATGTCGTTTTAGGTGGAAGATTTAGATGTTCAACGATATTACGAGTAATGCGTAGAGCATGCTCATCATTTGTAGCATAGTGGTCTGCCACACCAGATATTCTACAATGAACATCTGCTCCTCCTAAATCTTCAGCTGTAACTTCTTCACCTGTAGCAGCTTTTACTAAAGGCGGTCCACCCAAAAATATCGTTCCTGTACCTTTAACAATAACAGCTTCATCCGACATTGCAGGAACATATGCTCCTCCTGCAGTACAAGATCCCATGACAACACTAATTTGGGGAATTGCTTTTGATGACATTTGAGCTTGGTTGTAGAATATTCGACCAAAATGTTCTTTATCAGGGAAAACTTCAGCTTGAAGGGGAAGAAAAGCTCCTCCAGAATCGACCAAATAAATACATGGAAGGTGATTCTGTTCTGCAATTTCTTGAGCTCTTAAGTGTTTTTTCACAGTCATAGGATGATAAGTTCCCCCTTTTATTGTAGCATCATTAGCAATGAACATAACCTCCCTACCTGCCACCATTCCAACTCCAGTTACAATTCCAGCATAAGGAACTTGGTTATCATACATATTAAATGCGGCTAAAGAACTTAATTCCATAAATGGTGTGTCAGGATCTAGTACTTGCTTGATTCGCTGACGAGCTGGTAATTTCCCTCTATTGAGATGTTTTTCCATTGCTTTTGGATTTCCAGATCTCACTGTTTCTACTATATTTTTGAATTGTTTAAGGACTTCTTGGTACTTTGAATAATTTGCTTTAAATTCAGCAGATTTCACATCTACTTTG
This sequence comes from Candidatus Hodarchaeota archaeon, assembly GCA_016840305.1. The sequence continues at coordinate 4,888 of JAEOSP010000330.1, read as the reverse complement.
GATTTTATAATTACCATGAATTTATTCTCAACTCTTTAACCACTTATTGGGAATTACATTTGAATAAAATGCACTTAAAGAATATCTAGTACATTTTCACACAAAGAAGATAGTCAGATTTGTAGTTGAAAAAATGAAATTAAGTATTTTCTTGAGATTCTATTTGTTCAATTTCCATTAAAGGTACATTCGCATCAATTTGATCTCCCTCAGAAAAATATATTTCCTTAACTATTCCATTAAAAGGAGAAATAACCTTATTTTCCATTTTCATTGCTTCTACAACCAATAAATCTTGGCCCTTCTCGATACTTTCTCCTGGTTTTACAAGAAGTTTCACAATTCGACCTGGCATAGGACTCGAAAGGCTTCCTTCGTCTTCTGTTTCTTCAAACTCTTCTTCAAACTCGGGCACCCTACGGAGTTCATAATCCGCACCATCTAGATGTATAAAACGAAGATCTCCGTCTTTAGCCACAGAACATTTATAAATAATGTTATCAAGGGTGAATTGGAACTGTCCAGTCCCTAGTACTCTAGCGGATACTTGAATTTCTTGTTCATCATTTTCTTGATTTTTTATGACAATAAAATAATTATCATTCTCGTCACGACGCAAACGTACTTCAAATCGCTGTTTTCCATCATCAAAAGTGTACGTCCCGCTCATCAATAATCCCTAAGAAAGATTAGAATTTTCGATTCTTCTTTTCACGATGTTCCCATGCTCCTACCTTCTTCCATGGAGAATAGGGATCTGAATCGCGAATGAAAGAGGATTTTATATCATCCCCTTTAATGGGAATAATCCGTTTGAATGCTGCTTTTCCCTTCCCTAAAGTACCCGTAACACGATCAGAGAGAACATCAAGACTTTCTCGTCCCCAAGTACCTAATTTTTTCCATGGTGAGTTAGGATCAAAACCATTTAGAATCGAACTCGGTTCGATTTGATCATTTGTTCCCATAAATGGTTCCATTACTTCGAAGAGTGCAGCAGCTAACAACACTTGAAAAGGAGTCTCTTTACGATCAATTTTCCATTTGTGGAAATGTTCTGCTACAAAATCGGTATGAGTATTACCAGAAATAAAATCTGGATGATCCAAGACTTCTCGTAAAAAGTTGATATTTGTTGGAATACCTAAAGCCGTGTAATTCCTTAAAGCCCACTTCATTTTCTGAATAGCTTCTTCCCGGGTCTCTGAGTGTACTATTAGTTTCGCAATCATTGGGTCATAATAAGTTGAAACTTCACCACCAGTCGAAGCAATTCCCATATCATTCCGAATGTTGACGCCCACAGGAACTTGAACTTGTCTAATTTTCCCTGATGATGGTAAAAATTTATTTTCAGGATTTTCTGCATAAATTCTAAATTCTAACGAATGACCCCTTCCAATAACATCCTCTTGATGTTTTTCTAATTCCTGTCCGGCTGCAATCTTTATCTGCGATCGAACAAGATCTATACCTGTTGTTGCTTCTGTAATGGCATGCTCTACCTGTAGCCTCGCATTTATCTCTAAGAAAAAGAAATTGCCTTCTCTGTCAAGTACAAATTCCACTGAACCCGCATTAACATAATTTACCGCCCGAGCAGCAGCAATAGCAACCTCACCCATTTTTTTCCTCAACTCATCTGTGAGAGCAGTTGAGGGTGTTTCTTCAATAATTTTCTGATGTCTTCTCTGAATTGAGCATTCTCTTTCATTTAAATGGATTATATTACCAAAATAATCTCCTAATATCTGAAACTCAATGTGTCGAATATGGGTAAAGTATTTCTCAAGAAATACATCTCCATTGGCAAATGCACTCTTTGCTTCACGACTTGCACTCTCATAGGCAGCTGTAAACTCATGTTCAGAGTTGACAATACGCATTCCCCGTCCCCCACCGCCAGCGGTTGCCTTTATAAGTAGAGGATAACCTATTTCACTTGCTTTTTGTTTCAAAATCTTCTTATTCTTTGAACCACCATGATAACCTGGTATAACGGGAATATTTGCTTCCCTCATTGTCTTCTTGGCCTGAATTTTATCACCAACGGCATGAATTACTTCAGGACTGGGACCTATCCAGATCAATCCAGCTTCCTGTACACTACGGGCAAATTCTGCATTTTCTGATAAGAATCCATAACCAGGATGTATTGCTTCTGATTTGCTTTCTAAGGCGATTTTAATTATCTTGTCCATATTCAAATAACTTTCGGCAGGAATAGGATTCCCTAATGGATATGAAAAATCTGCAGCATGTACATGAACAGAGTCTTCATCGACTTCTGAATAAATAGCTACTGTTTCTATGCCCATTTCTTGAGCGGTAGCAATAATTCGAGAGGCAATTTCTCCTCTGTTTGCAATGAGAATCCGTTTAAACATATGGATCACATTAATGTTTTCTATCGCCAGAAATTGAAAGCAAATGATATTAAGTGTAGTGAAGTATTATTGGAAATATCCTCAAGATTCTAAGAGAATAAATACGATAATAATAACGACTTGTTTTAAGCTTAATATCATATTATCTTATTGTATTTAAAGGATTTCTGCGTTCCTTTAAAAAGGCTAGGCAAAAAGAACTATTTCTATAATAAACCCATATGATGAATATGGGTGAAATTCCTAATCTCTTCTACTTTCCGATTATTTCTTGAATCCGACAATATTCTTATATATTCTACCAAAATATTATATTTTTAACACTCTATTCCTGATTCTTAATTTCCATCTTAAAATTCCTGAAAAGTATAGTTTACGCATTTAAAACTGCTTTAGATGGCGGAAAAGGATACGAATAGCAGCAAAAAATTGATTTGTGTATACTAAGGAGTTCGAAATATCAAATAATAGATTTTCATCTTCACATCTAGTAATACGAGTTCTGCTTACTAAAATTATAAAAGGTACGATGCGATTTGTTACATGAGTAGTATGGCCTTAGTTGATGTTGATTTATTATTACTTATTTTGAAGCAAATTTGCTTCGGAAGTCTTATTTCAGGCTTAATAATATTCTTCTTGACATTATTTCTTCAAGGAGGTCATCTCTTTGACCATGATGCTGATTTTGACCATGATTTTGATCATGATATTTCAATCGATCATGATATTGGGGATATCGACCTTGATACCGATATTGATACTGGAATAGAGGTTAGTATGGACAAAGATATTCATATCGGGCTAGATAAAGATATCGATCACGGTTTCGCGGGTGATACTCCTGCACCATTAATGTTACTCTTAGGATCCTTTATGATTTCTTTCGGTGGTGCAGGGGTAATTTTAATAGATTCCGACATTAACATCCTCCTTCTTTTAATCTTCATTATAACCATCCCTTTTGGAACAACTTATATGATTTCTAAAGTTTGGTCAAAGATTGCTGTTTCAGAGATGTATGATTCACCATTAGAATCAATAAAAGTTGATGATGAAGTAACAACTCTCACTACTGTCGACACTGAAGGTGGGTTAGTGCTAATTCAGACCAGTTCGGTTCAAGGACCGATAAAAATTTCAGCTAGAACAAAATCAGGCGCGATTGCAAAAGAAATGATCGCTTACGTTGTTGAAGTGGAAAAAAATTCGTTAATTATTGATGAATGGCCTTCAACAGAAAAACAAACCAAAAAAATCCCTGAAGGGTCATTAAAATGGGATTAAAATACCAAAAATTGATGGGTGAAAACATTTGCTAAATCAATTCTTCTTACAAACTGGGAATACATTACTAGATAATCTCTGGTTAGGGATTGTACTTATATTTGTAATAATTTTTCTATTCGTAATCTTTTTTGTCTCACGCTATCGCAAATATAAAACAAATGAATATGTGATTCACTTCCGACGTGGAAAAGTGAAACATGCAGGAACAGGAGGGACTGTAATTCTTTGGCCTCTTTTTGATGAAGTGGTAGTTATCCCGACCACAGTTCAACAAACACTATTAGAAGCAAGAGAAAAAGTGGTATCTTATGAATATCAAGACGTTGCTCTAACAGCATTTGTATATTGGAGAGTGACTAATCCTGAAATTTCTTATTCGAAGGTTAGTTGGAACCCAAATCGTTCTGATTATGTTGAAAAAGCCATTAAAAATGCAACAGAGGCAATTATTAGAACTACTTGTGCAAATATGAAAATTGAACAGATTATTCGTAATCGTATGGAGATAATAAAGAATGTCACCACAGAATTGCATCATTTAGCAGGTGACTGGGGAATTACCATCGAGTCAATTGAGATTAGGGATGTTGAAGTTTTAGACGAACGCTTGAAACAAAATCTCGAAGCAGTTAAAAAGATAGAGGAAGCACAAACAGCTCAATTACGACAAGCTGAAATGGAACAACAAGTACAACTTCGAAATCTTGAAGTCCGAAAAAAAACAGGAGAGGAAGATCAGAATGTTAAACTTGCTATTGAAAGAAAATCTAAGGAACGAGAGATTCAAGTTGCTCAATTAGAGCAACAACGTACAGTCATTCAAGCAGAAACCGAAAGGAAACAAAAGCAGATTAACGCGGAAGCAGAAAAGTATCAAGAAATTACCCAAACCGTTGGTGTCGAAGCGGAGCGTATTCGTCAAGAAGCTGAGGCAAGAAAAGATCAATTACTTGCAGAAGCTGAAGGTGAATCTGCTAAAATTAGCCAAACTCAAATTGCTATAGCCAAAGGTATTTTAGAGCAAGCTAAAGCTCTAAGTCAAGCAGATGAGAAATATATTCAAATGAAAGCCATTGAAATGCTTCCTGAAGTTTTCAAGAACGTCACTGTTGATAAAATGATACTTCTGGGTGAAGGACAAGATGCATATAAATCTATTGCCCAAATGGTGCTTCCATTCCTAGAAATAGCGAAAGATTTAGGTTTTCCTA
>JAEOSP010000329.1 GCA_016840305.1 Candidatus Hodarchaeota archaeon | reverse complement strand
GGATCTAATGATACGAATCCATAATTAGGGATATAATATTCAGCCATAGCATGACCAGGGGTTCCAGATTGGTAGATATTTCCTGTTTTATTTGAACCATATGTAATTACTTGACCAACTTTGAGATTATGGTATAGTTCTCCTTTCTTGTAGTTCCATAACTGCAATCCACAACATTTTCTTGCAGGAATACCTTGAATTCTCAACATAGTCACGAAAAATGTTGCCATATCGCTGCAGTCACCACTACCTAATACATATGTGAGATAAGCCCCCTGATCGGGTTGTCCTCCATTAAAGTCTAAATTTCTATTCATCCATTTCACAATCGCATTGACCTTATCCTTGATCGAAGTTTTTCCTTCACAAATTGAATTGGATAAAGAGATTAATGACGGATTATGTGCCTCTAAGTGCGTTTCTGTACCAGTAAGATTTTGATAGACCGGATCATTTACATCGTATTCCCCTTCTTCACTTTCACGAATCGTCCAATCTGTTTCTCTTAGTGTGAGGTTGTAGACAATACTATACTGAAATTTTTCACCAGGATTAACAGTTACGGAGAAATATTCTATAGAATTATTGTAATCGTCTTGAGGATCATAGTAATACAAATCAGGAATCATGTTTGTTGTATTCGATAGCACTTGGGAGGATTGTATTGGGGCTGTTCCAGTCATAGTAGGATAAGAATGGTTAGAAATTCGTGGGATCCACATTTCTAAAGATTGTGGGGATACATATTCGTGTGAAATAGTCCAGTTATATACTAATTGTAATTTCAATGTCCCCGTTTGTTTATATCCTCTTGGTTCGTCTGATAAGGAACTTGCAGAAGTTGGTGAAATGAAATTGATTATACCCCCAAAAATCATAATAAATATTATCAAGGAACGAGCGGTTTGACTTCTTTCCATTGGATACCAATATCATTTAAAGAATTATTAAAGTTTCACATAAAAAACCTTGAAAAATTGTGAAATATCTGCTTGATCTTCAAATTATGCAACCAGTTCATCCATTCGACTAAAGTTATCAATTAAACGGAAATCCTTTTTCGCAAATTATTCTATTTTCTCACGAATGACTCATTATTAGGATCATTTTTCATTTTGAAGAACCTGATAATACTTGTTTTCCTCGAAACTTGCATTCCAAAAACAAATCTTAGCGCATTAAACTCTCTAATTATGATAAGTAGAAAAATTATAGCAACGAGAGAAATAAGGAAAATAAGTAGCATTTCACTGATAATATGCAATTCCAATTGTACAATGTAAAAACCAACAATGCCTAAAACTACAAAATGTATGATGTAAAAGGGTAAAACAAGTTCATTCAGAGTCTTCACTACTTTGCTTTTCTTATTGAGATACCTGTCCGCTAAGTTCAGTATTATTATTATACAACTCCATGCGAATACCATCCTAACCAGCAAAAACGGAATGATAATAGATTTAAATCCAGGAGTTAACCAGATTATTTCAAAATAAAAAATATCTAAAACTATTGTAGCTACTAATGAAAGAATTCCCAGAATAATAGATATTTTGAAATTTGTCTGTATAGATTTTCTAAATTGCCGATCATACGCAAACAAGTATCCTATGAAAAGGAAGAATATATAAGAAAAAAAATCCCAACCACCTAGTCGTGGAAAATCAGACAAGAAAAGACTATGAATTATTTCCATAAGGAAAATTGGAATCATTAAAAGGTAAGTAGTTCCAGTTTTCGTAAAGAAAGAAGCAAATTTCGATATACCTGGTCTGAACTTTTCTTTTCTCAAATAATCAAACAGATGTACTGTCAGCAAAGTGAAAATGAATAAGATAACTAAGAACCATAAATGATGTCCCATTACCGAGAAATTCCCGCCAAATCCATAAAAGCCATTGAAATAAGTCGGATAAAATTCAAAGAATGAAGATGAAATGAATCCTTTGTTGGTCCATTCCAGAAATACAAGCAGCGAGATATATGTGAACATACCAATTATGTATGGTACAATTAAACGAACGACCCGTAAAAGAAGGTATTTTCTTATTTTAATTTCTTTCTTCTCCATGAATCCTAATGCATAAAACGTGCTCATTCCTGCGATTATAAAGAAAAGAGGTAACCCTATTGCAGTTAAAATTGATGAAAATGCTGATACCTGGTAATTACTTAATGGGATAGGACCGGTCACAAAGTCACTTGGATTATTTTTAATATTGAACGGATCACTATCAAAAAACTTAGTACAGTGATAGACGAACACACACAAAATCGTATTAACTCTTAACCAGTCTAAATCGTATCTTCTTTCTAATTTGGCAAAACTCTTACTTGTTGATTTTTTGACTGTTTCTGACATTATGACACTATCTTTATCTAAGATTCAATCTCATTCTTTTTTCTCTCTTTGGCTCTTCTTAACAATCCCTTCTTCCATCTCATTCCAAAAATAAATCGTAAAGGATTGATGTATTTTATAATTACAACCAGAATAACACAAGCGGTAAATGAGGTTAAAATTATAATGATATACTTGAGGAAAAAGTGCATGTTTAATTGAACAATAAAGAAACCAATAACAGCAATTATGGTTTGGTGGATAACATAGAAAGGCATTACTAATTCGTTCAGAAATTTTCTTGCCTTATTATCCCGATTTAAAAATTTACTGCCAAGGGCGAAGAGAGACAATAAAACACTCCAGCAATAATATATTGCAACAAACAAAAAGAGGAATCCCCTTAAATTTTCATCAATATTGAAGTCATCTAAGAAATATAGGAAAATTCCACAAATCAATCCGACAATTACTGCAGGTATAGCGTGCTTTTCAATTGTTTTTTTGAATTTAAGATTAGATGCGATAAGATAACCAAAAATGAAGAATGTAAGATGCGTCAAGAGGCTCCATCCCCCTAACATAGGAATATAACTGCCAGTCAGAGCATTAACGACTTCAAACAAAATAATAGGTATTGGAAAAAGAAAAAGTATTCCTGGTTTGTTTAAAAAATTTGTAAATTTATCAAGTTTGTCAAGGTTCTTATTTTTACTGTAAAATACAGTTAATGGTATTGTTAGTAATGAGATTACGAGCAAAATCAACAAGAACCATAAATGTAATCCAAAAAAATCAAAGTCCCCGCCACCATATGCGTATAATCCATTAAACATCTGAGCATAAAATTGGAAAAAAGTACCAATAAAT
>JAEOSP010000328.1 GCA_016840305.1 Candidatus Hodarchaeota archaeon | reverse complement strand
GCTAATAAAAGCCTTAAGGAGTCAGTCACTAGAGTGGGTGTTGATTTTTAGTAAAAATAGCAAAATTTCTGTTCTTATGTCTGCAGGTATTTCTCAGCTGTAGTTTACCCTTGTACTTGTGTTGAGGGCCGGATTTAGTAACTAAAACGATTTCAATTTCAGTTCTCTTGCAAACTGCTCATTCCAACTTACTCAAACAGTTTGGACATACCGTTGCTAAAGAATTGTATTCAAAAACCATATCACAGGTAGGACAGGTTAATTTTGATGGGTTAATTGGCTGTGGAGTTAGAGATTCACTCACCACAGGTTTACTATCGATCGTTTTGAGATCGGAGATGAGTCTTTCAGCAGTTTCAGTATCAGGATGATGTTCTAATATATGATTAGTATAGTTCTGTTCTTCTATCATTTTATTGCAATGACGGCATGCTTTGAATAGTACACGTACAACACCTTTTGGGAGGGGTGGTATACTTAATTGCGCTGCGATATCTGGATGAAAGAACCCACCTTGTATAAGCGATGGTTGTTCATAATTAGGATCTCTCATTTTAGTAATTTATTAGAGCAAATTTCTTTAATTCTGTTTGACTATTTACCAAGTATGAATGTTAGTCTATATTGAAGAGTAGAAGTTTTTATATAATCCATTGGTCTATATTCTCTACTAATCGTCATGGAAATTGTTTCATTGATAGAAGAGGAGAATTATGAAGATGAAGTTATCTCTGTTCATTATCTCTGTTCCTTTTTTGATAGCTCTTTTACTTGCCCCATTAGGAACATCCATTTATCTGAATTCACAGATGGAAACCTTAGATTCTCTTGATCTGCAAATCTCTCCTAGAAAGACTGCATCGCAGCCATTCGCGTGGCAAATTACTCAAGTTCTTTCACAAGAGAGCAATGAAGAATCAAGAAATAGTAAAATCGATATTGATGTTTTCCATAATATCCATGTTGTCTGGGAGGATAGCGAGTCAAATTATGGAATCGTTTCTCCTAATATTTTCTATAAACGCTATAATCCGCATTTTGGCTTTTGGTCTCCTCCTGAGATTATTTCATTTGATAGTACTGATTATAGTCGTTATGCCGATCTGGATACTGATCATTTAGGTAATGTCCATATTATTTGGACAGAAAAAGATGGTTCGGGTTACGACATTCTTTATAGACGTTGGATTCGTACTTCAAATACTTGGTCATCAATTTATAATGTTTCTAGTCCTTGTCATAGTTTTTCTCTTGATTCTGACATTGCAATTGATACTTCAGGCGCTGTTCATATTGTTTGGGTGGATACTAGCGATTATAATGGTTCAGGAACTGATCGAGATATTTTTTATCGTTTTTTACCATTTGGTTCTAAAATTTGGTCAGATATAGTTGATCTGTCTAATAGTTCCTATCACAGCTACCATCCAGAGCTTACTGTTGACATCTATAACCGACCTCATGTCGTTTGGCACGAGCTAGATAACCCTGATTATGGACCAGATTATCAGGTGATTTATCGCGCAGTTAGTTCTATTCCAAATCTAGGCGATAAGATACATGTGGTTTCTTCAGAAAGTGAATGTGGTATCGGTAACTCTGCCCATTCTCAAATAGCTTATGATAGTGAATCCAATCTTCATTTTTCATGGTTTCAGCATTATGGTGGAATTGAATATGATATTCTTTACAGAACGTTTAACATTGGCCACTCAAAGTGGTCATCTGTTTATAATGTCTCTGCGGGTACGGTAGGATCTTCCGAATTTCCTGTTCTCGCAGTTGATAATTCGGGAAATAGCCATATTGCTTGGCAAGATAGATTCGATTTAGATGGTGCTGGTACTGATTATGACATTTTTTACCGTTGTTATAATAAGGTAAATTTCACATGGTCAGATATTGAGGTTGTTTCTACTGTTGCAGATGATGGTGACAACAATGAAGCTAGTGGTCAACCTGCGATAGCTGTTGATACCTTTGGTCATGTCCATCTGGTTTGGAATGATATTGAAGATTATCATGGATCAGATGTGGATTTTGATATTTTATATAGGAAATTAGGAGCTCCCCCTCTGCCACCAGTTTTACATCCAATTCTACCCAACCCTAGTCCTGACGGTAATATTACTCTGACATGGAATGAAAGCATGGATGTGTTCAAGTATTATGTTTACCGTGATACAGCTACTATTACCACAACATCTACTTTGATTCCCCTTGCAGAGACTGAAATGTCCTCTTTTAATGATCGTGAAATAAAAAATTACGGTACATACCATTATGTCATTGTTGCATCTAATTTTGTAGGAAATAGCTCTATTTCGAATTGTGAGGATGTAGAGGTCTTTAGCTATCCACCTACCTCCTCGATTTCATCACATACAGAAATAGGAACAACAAGTACTTCTTCTGTTTCATTTACAAATGTTTTCTTACTTATACTTGGTGGATTATATATCGCTGTAAAAAGGCGTTATTGATCTGTTTAAACCTAGGAAATTTCAAACCTTAGATCTGCTGCTGTTCAATAATCTGCCACTAATCGCACAAGGGCTAACCGTGTGGAAATTTTCAGTCCTCACGTATTTTTGATTTATTTATTAATAAAAAGCCTTTAGGAGTCATTCTATAGAGTGGGTGTTGATTTTAATAAAAAAAGAGTTTTTCTGTTCTTATGTCTGAAGGTCATTTTCCGATTTTTTTATATATTTTCGGTGGTTACTCTTTGTTAAACGGATGGAGATACTGATTTGGTTCTTTGCATTGTTTTTGGATTACTCATTTGGTATTTTGGTTCCAACAAATATGCATCTTTCTTTTCCCGTAAATCTCCCTATTTTCTTTCACTTGTGATTTTCACTGTTTTATTTGTGTCTTCCCTTCTTTCGGTCTTAAACTTCGATTTAGCGCGATTTTTTTCTTTTCCTTTGACAGTTACTCGCGAAATTGATCCTATCTTACCTGTGGAGTATATTCGTCAGAAGTTCTTCGATTTTGTTATTTTTACTGAGGTCACT
>JAEOSP010000327.1 GCA_016840305.1 Candidatus Hodarchaeota archaeon | reverse complement strand
TACATCACTTTTTTTCATCTGAAGCTCAATTTCAAGTGAGTTTAACCATGTGAATAGATGAGATTTAGAAAAATACAACATGAAAATTAGAGTATTCATCATATTTTTCAGTCGTTTCAAAGTATCGGGGATTACAGGAATAGATTTCTCTTTCAAGTAAACATATTCTGAAAGGTAAGCAAGACTATTAGCGAGAAAGTGAAAGATGTCTAGTAAATTTTGATTTTGTGGTTGAATGGGATGAAATGGGACCTTATAAAGATATTCAGCGTCCAACCGTGTGGAACGTATTGCTCCAGCGTACACAATTTTATACAAATACCAAGAAAATGTGTCTGAATTAAGAAAACATAACAAGTAGTCGGCAAAGCATTCGGGTTGATGCTCACCTTTGTCATTTAGAAAAATGTTGATGACTGTATCAAAACTGATCCATTTCAAGATAGAAGGAGCTTTTACAAATGCTAAATTGTAATGCGGACGAGGATTCTTAACATGGGCATTTGCTAATTGTCCTAATATAATTCCCAATTTCGTTTTCTCAAGAATATTCTCGATTTTTTTTCTCGGAATGAATCTGTTTGCAGGTAGATGGTAAAAAGATTTAATTTCCTTCCCTCCGATGCAATGAAATAAATCTGAGATAACTCTCTCGTTCTTCACCGCTAATTTTTGTACATTCAATCCTCGAAAAGCAGTAACATATTCCTCTAACCTATGTGGTAGAGAAGAATATTGCTTGTATAATTCATATTCTGATGGGGAAATGCTAAGTATTAACGATTTTGTGTTGAGATGTTCTGCTTTTTTAACTTGAATTAGTTCATAAGAATTTTCTTTAGTCGCATAACTTAGTGATTCTGAATCTTTGGATGTTATTAGGACGATTTCCTCCAGTTTCACCTTACTAAATGCTTTACTAATATCTTGGATAAACTCAAGCTGTTTCAAGATATGGTTTTTTAATGATCTCCAACGTTTACTGTATGCAATGGATTTTGGTAGGATGAATCCCATTTTCCCTTGGGTTTCTAAAAGGGATTCACATATAAGATAAAAATAAGCAGCGGAATTCCGGATAACTCCAGGAAATTTCTTCTTGAGCATCTTTTCCTGTTCTACTAGAATCTCAGCATTATAAGGAGGGTTACATAATATGAAATCGAAGGCGTTTTGAAATTGGAATACCTCAAAGAAATCACCATGCTGGATATTACACTCGAAATCTTGAAAAAGCAATTTAATTTGTGATAAGGTTAAAGATTCAGTTCGTAATTTTGGAGTAAGAGACCATAAAAATAAGCGAAATTTGCATAGATGAACAATATTTTCATCGATATCAAATCCGAAAAGGCAAGATCGGATTATATCTCTACGAATTTTTGAATCATCTTTATTTGGGCGTCTTCTTTCTTGAATAACTTGCTTAAGTATCATATTTGCTGCTGAGATTAGAAATTCTCCAATTCCACATGCTGGATCTAATATCTTTAGAGAATTATTTAACCGTGAACCTTTAAGACACTGTTCTGTCACCATATTAGCGATATTTGGGGAAGTATAAAAAGAACCAGTTGTTTTATTTAAAAAAAGAAGATAAACCTCTGAGAATAGCTTGGTATTTCGTTCAAATTCTGTTAAGTTTGGATCTGTATAGAGCTCATACAGTGTTTTTTCCATTTCCATTCGTCTCATCCTGTAAATAACCGCTGGATTGAGCAAGATAAAGGGACTTATAAATCCCATCCTCGATTTTCATCAGTTCCTCGTGAGTTCCCCGTTCTGCAATCCCATTCTTTGACATAACTAAAATTTCGTTTGCATTTTTTAAAGTACTTAAGCGATGAGCTACAGCGATCGTAGTTCTTCCTTCTGATAGTTCTTCAAAGGATTTTTGTATTTCTATTTCTGTATGACTATCTAACGAACTTGTTGCTTCATCCAATATTAGAATTGGAGGGTTTTTTAGAAACACTTGAGCGATTGCTAGTCGTTGTTTTTGACCACCAGATAGTTTGATTCCTCTTTCTCCTACTATACTATCATACCCGTCTGGTAAAGTCACAATGAAATCATGTAGTTTTGCACTTTTCGCAGCTTCGACAATTTCTTCATCTGTAGCACCCGGTTTTCCAAATTCGATATTTTCCCTTAAAGTTCCATAGAAAATAAACACATCTTGATAGACTATCCCTATACTTTCTCTCAAAGAATGAAGCGTTAAATCTTTAACATCATATCCATCAACTAAAATTTCTCCCTCACCATCATTGACTTCATAAAATCGAGGAATTAGATGAACCAATGTCGTTTTTCCTACTCCCGAAGTACCAACAATTCCAATTTTTTGTCCAGGTTCAATATCAATATCAAAATTTTCTAATATCCAGCCTTTTCGATTTTTTTTATCATATCTAAAAGAAGCATTTCTAAACTCGATTTTTCCTTTAGGATTTTCAAGTTCAACTGCATCTACTTTCTCGACCATAGTAGATTGAGTCTCCATCAAGTCGTGAAATCTCTTGAATCCTGCCATTCCAGCTTGAAAAATCTGAGTAAACTGAATTAATCTCCTAATAGGTCGTACGAAATACGCCATATAAAGGATAAATGTTACTAATTCTCCATTATCTAATATATCCGTATTTTTTGCAACTAACAATCCTCCGATGAAAAGAGCAGCTAGACTG
>JAEOSP010000326.1 GCA_016840305.1 Candidatus Hodarchaeota archaeon | reverse complement strand
CACCTATGGATGGACTGATCGGGTTACCCAAGAGGTCAATGATTTTCTCAACAACCTCTTTTATCGTATATTCAATGCCGTTACCTATGTTAATAATTTCACCCCTTGCCTTCGGTATTATAGCAGCCCTTAGATATCCATCTACGATATCCTCAACAAAATTAAATTCCCTGGTCTGTTCCCCCATTGTCATATTAAAATGTTCTTTTTTCAATGCACTTATAATAGTATCAGGAATTAACATTTTTGACATTTGTGAGGGTCCGTAGGTCAAGAAAGGCCTTAATGTTACAATCGGTTTCTTTTGGGTCTTTACAAGCATTGAACAATATAAGGTTACCGATGCTTTAGATACGGAATAGGGTGAAACAGGTCTCGGACACTGATCCTCTTTAAAGGGTACAGGGTTGTCACCATATTCTTCACAAGTTCCTGTGTTAATGAAACACTCATAGTCAACTTTTTCAAGCGCGTTTATAAGGTTTACAGTACCTAGGAAATTAACCCTCATCATATCACTTATCAAATTTGGAGAACGATCGACATTGACCATTGCAGCCAGATGGAATACCGTTTTTGGTCTGATTTCTTTTACTAGTTTGTATAAAGCATCTACATTAAGAAGATTCACATGGTATACATGACAATGATCTTTTAATAACATAACCCTATTATCGTTTTCATATATGAAAGCATGGACATTCGCACCTTCGTGTATTAGACGATTGGTTAGATGATAGCCGATAAAACCGTTTGCACCGGTAACAACTATATTTTCACCGCTAAATCCAGGCATAGAGCCTAACCAAACGCTTATTTATTTTAGCTTCTTTCGAGAAAATTTTCATACCACTGATAGGTCTTTTGAAGGCCCTCGTCTAGCGGGTATTTAGCCTCCCATCCAAGTATACTATTTGCTTTGACACAGGAAAGATATTGCTCTTTTATCTCATTTTCACCTTTTCCAAGAATCTTAGGTTTCAATTCTCTCTTCCCGGATATATCTATAATCTTTTGAACTAGGTCTAAAACACTTATCGGTTCTTCAGTTCCAAAATTGAATGCTTCTCCTCTTATCTCTTCCCTATCTAGAGCCTGGGCGAGCGTTAAATAGGCATCAACAGCATCCTCGATGTATATATAGTCCCGCAGGAAAGTTCCGTCACTCCGAATGATAGGTGATTCATCGAAGATCAATGACTTCATAGTTCCTGGAACAATTCTATTGAAGTTGAGGTCACCTTCTCCATAAAAATTACCGCACCTGGTAATGGCAACCGGTATTTTGTAAGTATAGAAAAAGGATATAGATATCAGGTCAGAACAGGATTTAGAGACGTCATAAGGATACAGTCCGCGCAGTTCCGTCTCTTCGGTGTAGGGAAGTTTCTTTTGCACGCCATAGGCTTTATCGCTGGAGGCCACAACTATGCGTTGAATGAGGAAAGAATGTCTTGCGGCTTCAAGAATATTCCAAGTTCCTTTAATATTAGAGTCAAAGGTTGATAAAGGTGAACGATTTGCGGTTCCAACAATTGTTTGAGCCCCCAGATGAAAACATGAATCGATCTCGTACTCATTCAAAGCTCTTTCCAAAATAAAATAGTCTTCTAATTTACCATGGACCACGTTTACCTTCTTAAAGAGATCCAGCAACACGATGTTGGACCTTGGAATCCAATCCCGCAAAAGAATCGTAACATTAGCCTTTTCTTCAACCAATCGTTTAGTAAGGGCTGAGCCCAGCAGTCCGGTGGCGCCTGTTACGAAGACATTCTTATTGTTCCAGTAATCATGTTTCATCATAATTTACTCCCATATCTTCCAGGGTACATCATCTGATTCCCATAATTCATTTAAAAGCTGTGCATCTTTAAAGGTATCCATAGATTTCCAAAATCCCATATGTCTATAAACCGCTAATTGTCCGTCTGCCGATAGTCTTTCTAAAGGTTCATTCTCTAGAACATCATTATCACTAAGATATTCAAATATCTTTTTGTCAAACACAAAGAAACCGCTGTTAATCCATCCATCCAATCGGGGCTTTTCCTTGAATCCTTTTACAATATCATTATGGTCGATATCCAAAACTCCGTAAAAAGACATTGGGTGTACCGCAGTGAGTGTTGCCAAACAATTATGGGATTTATGGTATTTAAGTAACTCCAAGATGTTAACATCAGATACACCATCTCCATATGTCGCCATAAAGATATTGCTATTTATATATTTTTTGATCCTTTTTATTCTGCCACCCGTATTTGTCTCCAAACCTGTCTCTGCAAAAGTAATCGTCCAATCTTCCAGAGAGTGGGAATAGTGAAAAATTCGATCACGTGATCTCGTTCTTAAAGTAAAATCATTGCTCATCCATTCATAGTTAACAAAATAATCCTTGATCATATTGCCTTTATAACCCAGAGGAAGTATGAAGTCATTAAATCCAAAATGAGAATATATTTTCATAATATGCCACAGGATAGGAAATCGTCCAATCTCCACTAAAGGTTTTGGCCTGTATTCCGTCTCTTCTTTCATCCTTGTCCCTATGCCACCACATAAGATGACAACCTTAATATCATCACTAAACATTTTTATACCTTTTAATAGAAAGAGTTACATTATGTATCTCTTTGAACATTTATATACTACGTGTGGATAAATATTCCACCTGCCGATATTAAACTCATTGACATGATATCCGATCGT
>JAEOSP010000325.1 GCA_016840305.1 Candidatus Hodarchaeota archaeon | reverse complement strand
GATCTTAAACCATATATTACTAGCAAATAGGAACATATCAAGAATGTTGGGTAAAAGTATTAGAAGTATAATCACGAATAGTAAGAATCCTGCAATTAAAGCTAGAGTTTTTCTTTGAGAAGATATTCCCTCTTTTTCATGAAAAGAAAGTGCAGATGTGCGAGGTTTGAAATTTAAAAAGAGAAACGAGGTTCTTTCCCGAAAATCCTTCACAACCATACTGATAAAAGTTAGGATTAGGATAATTACAAAGAAAGCCAATAAAATATAAACAATCCAATTTGTAAGCAGAAAGGGTCTTGTAAGACTTAAGCCTGATTCACCACCAGATATAATCAGATTTTCCCTTAGATTCATAAATTCTAAGACAAGCATTGCAATCGCTAAAGCAATAAAAGCGAATGCGGTGCCCTTCATTCTATTAGTCGTTATTCCCATAAAGAAGCCGGAAATCATTCCAGCAACTATAGAAACGATAATAGTCAAGGGAAAAGGTATTAAATTAAATAGTTCACCTAATGGAGAAGGCAAAATTGGGTTTAGACACCAAGCAGTAACATATGCCCCCACTCCGAAAAATAACGCTTGTCCAAAGTTCAATAATCCTGTACGACCAAGCTGTAAATCAAAAGAAAGAGCAAAAATCCCTGCAATCATGAATCCTGTTAGAAGATTAATAAAACCGCGAAGAGGGGAAATACCTGAATCTGTCAGCAAAGGTAATATGTAAAGGATAGAAATGACCGTTAAAGCCACCTGATTAGCTGATATCATATTCGATATCGTATTGATAATAGAAGGCTTATGTTTGTTTGAATCTGGTTCTGAATTTGTAATCATCTTGATATTCTCCTCGTTACATTGGTTCTCCAGTTAATCCTCCAGGCTTGAACGTGAGAATAAACAGTAAAATCACGAATAATATAATTTTCTCTAAACCAGGGAAAAAGAATTGACAGAAAGTATAGCTTAATCCAACAATAATAGAAGCCCAAAATGTACCTGACAAGCGTCCGAAATGGGCTCCTCCTATTACAACTATAATAAATGCATAGATTAAAAAACTTTCTGCAACACTAAGGCTCGCGTTCACTTGAGGAACAGCTACAGCTCCTGCTAGCCCTGCGAGTGCAGCTCCAGTAGCGAAAACAATTGTAAAGATTCTTTTTGTATCTATACCCAAAGCATTAACCATTTCAGGGTCTTCTATTCCAGCTTGGATTATTAAACCAATTCGGGTTCTTGATAAAACAAGAAACATTCCCAAGGCAATCGCTAAACCAAAAAGAATGAGAAAAATACGATACATTTCAAATCTTATACGTCCACCTAGATCAAAAATTGCTGAACGTGGTAACCAAAATACACCTGTTTGACTTCCAGAAGCATAATTGTAAGTAAAAAATGCTGTTCCCCATATAATCTCAGTTAACTGCAATATAATGTAAAGAAATCCTATCGTTAGTAAAATCTGACTAATAGGCTTACGAAACAACTTACGTATTGTGGTTACTTCAATACCAATTCCTATTAAACCTAAAATTATGGTCGCTCCTGCGAGGCCAGCTAAAAAGCATATAAAAGATAATAAAACTGGATTATTATTCAGGAAAGGAATACTAATTAAAATTGATTCGGTTAGGAGATAAACCTCGTACCCCATAAACCCACCAAGCATAAAAAATGCTCCATGTGCAAAATTAATAATATCTGCAAGCCCAAAAATAAGATAAAAACCTGAGGTCATCAGAAATAACAGCATACTGAAAGATAATCCATTAATTAGAGTTAATGAAGAGTTTTGGATAAATATATCAAGCCCTTTTGCATTTATTTCCGTTAGAGTCCATATTATGATAAGTAGAAGAGATAACACACCAATAAATACATTAAGGATAGTTTTAAATGATTTAGAATCTCTAAATTTTGTATCTTTACTATTAATTGAGGTTTCCATTCGTATTCACCTTTATTAAACGCTTACTCCTAAGTATCGACTTATTAACTCGTAATCGTCCACTAAATCTTCCATTTTTCCGTTATGAACGATTTTACCATCATCAAAAATGTAATAGAAATCACCAACAGCTTTTGCAGCTGCAAAATTCTGCTCAACCAGAAGTACTGTTCTAGTCTCCTTTATAGCATGAAGAGTTTGTAAGACATTTTTTGCAAGTAGAGGGCTTAGTCCTTCAGTTGGTTCGTCAATTAAAAGAAGATTATTATCATTAATTAGTGCACGCGCAATTGCAAGCATTTGTTGTTGACCTCCACTAAGTGAACCTGCTTTTTGGGCCATAAAATGTTGAAAATCAGGGAATAATTCAAAAATTTCCTCCATTCGCTCATCATAATTTTTTGTTCCTTTCCTCAAAGCAATAGTAAGATTTTGTTCCACTGTAAGAGTTTTTATAATACGACGAGAATCAGGAACATATCCTACTCCTCTCTGGACAATTTCATGTGTAGGAAGGTGTGTAATATTCTCCCCTTTGTATTTTATTTCACCTTTTCTGGGAGGATTAAGACCTAAAATAGCTCTCATTGTTGTGGTTTTCCCTGATCCATTTCTTCCCAGTAACACTGTTGTTTTTCCTTCAGGTACTTCAAAAGAAATACCATGGATGATGTAGAATGAATGTATATAAACGTGAATATCTTTGACTTCAAGTAAATTCATGTATACCACCTAGATAAGCTGAAAGAACTTCTTCATTATTTTGTATCTCTTTTGGGGTTCCTTTGGCTAAAACAGACCCTTGAGATAATACAATAACTTCCTCACTTATTTTCATAACAATCCCCATCTTATGCTCGATAACAACCATAGTGAGATTTTCTCCAAATGATTTCTTGATTTTTAATAGAACATCATATATTTCTGGAATTTCCTCAACAGACATCCCCGCTGTTGGTTCATCAAGGAGTAATAACACTGGATTTATTGCTAAAGCCATTGCAATTTCTAATTTGCGTTGTTCGGCATGAGGTAAAAGTGATGCGGGTGCATAAAGGCGTATGGGATCAATTCCAACAAGATCTGCTAACCTAAACGTTTCATTGTGTTCCTGCGTATTACCTGCTTCATCTATAAGATTATAACGAACTTTCGTGTTCCCTCGACTTTGAACCGCTAAGCGGATATTCTCAAATGTAGTGAGATAAGGGAATATGTTTGTGATTTGATAAGAACGTGAAATACCTAATTGGGAGATAGTATGGGGAGCTAAACCAGCGATGTTTCTATCATTGAGGAAAATCCTTCCTGATGTTGGTTTAAGAACACCAGTTAGTAAGTTGAAAAAAGTTGTTTTACCAGAACCATTTGGTCCAATTATTGACTTTAAGGATCCTTTTTCAAAATCAAGAGACACTTCGTTGACCGCTACTAATCCTCCAAATTCTTTAGTTAACTTTTCTGTACATAATATGGCTGTCACTTTTCTTCGCTTCCTCGTAATGATACTACAAAATATTTTATAGGATATACGTGTTTCCTGCTTTCAAAATAGTAAATTTTGCTTCAACTCCTTCTTCAAATAATTTCAGAGCATAATCACAAGTATCATGAGCAGAAAGTAATAATTCTTTTACTTTGATTGAATTAAGAAAATCTATTGTTTTTAATAGGTCTTTCTGAGTGATTCTATTTTTTAATGATTTTCCTGTCCCTAAAACTTGTTGAAAAGGTACCCCCCATATCTTCCCCCTTGATTCAGTAATGGGAAAATGTAATCCCCCAATGATTGCATAAATAGGTTCATTTGGAATGATTTTTTGAACCATTTGGACAATAAGCTCAATTGTCGGGTGTCCACAACCAGTAATTACAACAATTCCTTTATTTTTGACTATTGCAATAATGGCTTGTTCATCAATTTTATTCAAGTAAAAAAGTTCTCTTCTAAGAGGTCCTGTTGTAGCTAATCCTGAACCAATAATCATAGGTTTTGATGTCACAATGATTTTCAAGTCTTCAGAGGTGCACATCTCAGGTACGTAAGTAGGTTTTTTATTAGTAGTTTTAATTACTTCAGGAAGCAAGATTTTTTTATC
>JAEOSP010000324.1 GCA_016840305.1 Candidatus Hodarchaeota archaeon | reverse complement strand
CCGGTTATCGTGATGGGAGTAACTGAATAAATCCCTTCTCCTTCAATTATCTCAATATCGGACTGAAAATCATAAAAAAAATCAGTAACAGTCAAGAATCCCTCAAACGATAAATATTGATTATGAGCCCAGCTTGCATTTATCTGAATACTGGTTCGTTCAGTTGTAGTTGCTGTAAGTATTGACAAACGATGATCCTGTTCCACTGGTATCATATCAATTATCAGATATGTCCAAGTTATAGTAAGATTGAAATTATCTGTTCCTAATGTTCTATCTATATAGATCATTTCATAGGGATTCGGATTTATTCCACCAGTGATTACGCATTCAAAAAGTACCTCACTAGCGGAAATATGAGTATGATTAGTACGGAAGATACCGTCAAGAGATTCATCATCGATACCATCGGTGATATTTGACCATTCTCCACCACCGAATCTAAAAGAAACCGTTCCATGCAAAGCAAAAGTGCCATCTGAAACGTAGTAAAGGCCTAATTCAAATATCCATGTCTCATTAACATCCAAACCTAATGCTTTCTGATTAGGGATTGAGCTACTCCCCTCCTCCAAGAGATTATCGTTGTATGTGTAGCTAAATGTCAATAAATCCCAATAAATTGTAATATTTGAAGGTCGTTCACTTTCTTGAGATGATCTATGGCCCCTGACAAAAAATAGCAGAATATATCCCGTTGCAGGTGTAACATCACACGCAGTCAAAATAATGCTACCATTTCCAGGATTTTGTGTGGATTCATATAATAAATCCGTAGGATCTTCAGGATTTTCAGGATTTTGATATCCAACATCATGAATACGAGAAGAATTAATATCATTTACAGAATCATAGATATAAAAACTAATATTAACTGAATCATTAACATTTAAACGTAAAATAACGTCTCCAATAGAATTTAACATTAAATCGTTATAATCAACAGGAGACTGAGATTCGACAGTTATATCATCAATTATCACATGATAAATTGTACCTTTAGCTGTAAATAGTATAGAGGCATTATCGGATATCCATTCTGAGGTAGTTACCTCAATTATTAATTCATGGTCACCATCTTCAAAATCTTGAGCAACAAACGCTGGTAGACTATATTTTAGAGAAAATTCACCTCCACTACCATTGAAAAGAAAACTTTCAAACTGAAGAAAACCAACACTAGATGCGGATTTCAGAGTTGCAGTTGGGTTGATCGGAAGATAAAAGACCGAAAAGTTACCTTGATGAGTTTCTTGTATAATTTGTATGTCTACCGTGAAGTTTTGTTCAGTATCTAATTTATTGTTGAATTCATTCGGAGAAACACTCGTAGTAGTAACATGAAGATCTCGCATTGGAAGAGGAATTGAATCACTTGAAATATATCCTGAATCATTTGTGTACATAATCAGATCATAATCTCCAAGGGAGAGAGAGAGCAGAAATGTGTTATTTAGACTTAATTCTAGTATATACATATCAATATATGAACCGTTTTCAGCTCGTACCTCATTCCATCCATTCAATTCTGTAATAGGAAAATTGGTACCATTGGTTAATGTTAGATTTTCGACAACACTGAGAGGATAACCCAACCCCCCAAGAGTAAGGTTGATGCTAATTATCATAGTTGTAGCACTTTTCTCCATAGCTCTGGGAGTAATTCCTATTATATCCAGATCTGCATTTTCAGTAATTCCAAATTTAACTGGTGGAAGGAAAAACTCTGAACCTGTAGATTCTGGTAGATCCAATAACTGAATTTGACGCTGATTAGTAGAACTATATTTATTCGAACCTTGTTGTCCTGTATAATTATTAGAAGGACTAGGATTAGAAAAATGATCCGAAGCAAGTCTAGGAGTAGGAAAATATTGTGGTGAGTTCTCCTTGGTATTCACTGAAGGGATTAAGAACTCAATGAGACTGATTTCTTCAATAGTACCAAACAGAAGTAAACATAAAAATCCCAATGAGTATAAACGCTTCTTCCGTCTACGTAATTCCTTGAAACTCATTATTCAACAAACTCCTTTCGATACTTCTTTTGGAAGATTAACATTACACGTGTCAAGAAATTGCGTGTATTTTCCATTTCTCTCTGCACAATTTTAATATCTGATTGTCCCCTCATAGGTTCTCGGATAACTCTCATATGATCAAGTAATTCACTAGAAAATTTGTTGATATTCTCGAGATTACCCCAAGGACTACGAATAATGAAGCATAGTGATAGATTTTCTTGTCCTCCACGAGCTTCTGGGTTAGCTATTGCAAACGCATAACCAAATACTGTACACTTCTCACCTCCAATTTGGAAACGAAATGTGGCATGTTTATCTTCATCAGGTTTTGGAACAAATCCTAGTGTTGAGAATGAACGATCAGCTAAGGTTGCAAGCATCGATTCAGATGAACGTAACTTCTCTGGATATACAATAATGGGAACTGGTCCTTTAGTTTGGTCAAAGAAGCTAGCCACTAATCCATAAGATATATTATCATTTTCTTCCCAAACTTCATTATCAGGGATATCTATTATTTCTTCCATAATTATCTTTTTATCGAAACCACTTACAGTACGGAACCTTTTTACAGATACATACATTAAACCAAATAATCCAATAAGAATCATCCACTGTACAAAAGGATTTTGTAGCAGTTGCATCCAATTTGAAGGCATTTTATAATCCACGAGTGGTGTTCGTATACCGTTTATTGTTATTTCATCAAGAGGAATAACTCGTTGATTCCCTTCAGAATCGGTAAGGACAACTGAGAAGGAAACAGGTATTTCAATTCCCCAATCAGAAAGGATAGTGAACGATCCCACAAAAGTTTTACCATACCTGTATAAAACATCCTTAACATCTGAACCTTCACCTCCAGCAAAAACTTCAGACAATGGAACATCCTCAGTAGTGTTTCTTGCAATGTAACGAATAATAGCATCAGTAATAGTAGAACCATTATCACCTGTAGTTATATTGATTGAAAATTCACCAAAACCATGATAAATAAGATCGTAACTCACTAGTTGTGGGCCAGAACTATCAACAATGTCAAGAACACCCTCAATCAGTTTAATATTACCAACTTTATCTGAAATCTGAATTTCATATTCCAGGAACTTGCCAACATCAAAGATAGAATTATATGAGTATTCGTAATATTCAGTGCCCACACTACGGTTACTCATCAAATAAGGTGATGACCAATTACCAGTAACTAAGTTTTTAGTACTAATAGTTGCTCCAGCTAAGCCAGACCAAATATCAGATGCATTTACGGAAATCTTAAGATCTCCATCAATAGTGGAAGAGAATTCAACTAAAACAGGATCATTTAAAGGACTAGCTCTGTCAGAATCAAGATACTGTGAGAAAGATTCAGAATAGGAATTACCTTTGAAATCTGTTAGAATAATTTCATAAGAAACACTAGCATTGAATAAAAAGTGATTTTTAGGAACTGAACTGTCTGTAGTAATCTCTCCATAGAACTTAGTCCCAGAATTAGAATATCCTATTTGCTTTAACTGTGTGACGTTACCAGGAAGAAGATCAGGAAGTTTAAGTTGCGCTGTAACACTTTCTAATCCACTGCCAAAGTAAATTTCAGGGGAATCATCAGTAGCTTCAACGTAGAATCCAATAGTACCATTCCCCCAGTCATAAAGTAAATGGAATATTTTAATTGGAGCTACCTTATCAATCCACTCAATCTCTATATTTGCTTTTGTTTTTTCATCACCTGAACTTGAAAACCCTCCAATTAAGTTTGTTATGTAATCTTGAGACCATTCTATATGATATGTATGGCTAGTTGTGTGCATTTCAAAATCAGTAAAGAAAAGTTGAGAACGATTAGCGATGAATTCACTTCCATCTTTGAACAAAGTATATTCGAAGTGAGATGAATTAAGTAATTGCCAATCACTCTCATAGAAAACACTCATCGTAACATTCAATGAACTACCTGCGTTGTACTCTACTTTATCTTGTGTAAATTCAATGAGTACGCGATCCCAGCTTATTAAAAGACGTCGACCTCCATAGTCAGAAAACACACGGTAACCTTGCCCTTCTCGAGTCCCATTTAATCCGTAAATATCTTCAAGAACACCTATAATTAAAAATGAAGTTTTTCCAGGTCCATCAGTATATTGGGATGGTATTGGTACAGTAACACCCTCATTCCACATACGTTCTCTCTTGAATAAATCCGATGTATTAGAAGTTGACTTATAATAAAGATCTATTGTTCCATTGAATGGGGTTTTATCAGAATCATAGAAAGCTACGATTTCGACAAAAGCTGTTTCATTTACATTGAATCGTATGTTTTCTCCCCATGGATGAGCAAAACCCATCTCAAATATTATTTGATCCCAGGTAATTGTTACGGTTTTATCCTGAAAAACAGAAATACCATATATTGGATCCTCAATCTTACTGATATTGTAGGTAACAATTTCAACTATTCCCTTTGATAATAAATTTGTGAAATTCAACCCGTTACCACTCCATTCTGTACTAGAAATGACTTTTAAAATGTTATTATCAAGAATAAAGATACGTACATCACTATCAGTTAATTCTATCGAAGAATCATGCACATAATGAGCAGTCAAGAGCAGAGTAGCTCCTGTTAGGACAGGTATACGATCATCGACAGCTTTGATAGTGATCACAAATTTAGTCCAGATTATGGTTTCTTCAGCGTAGGTATCAGTTGTATCATTAACGAAAGAGTAAACGGAACCAGGATAAGGATAATATGAAGGATAGTATCGGTAATCTAAACCACTTGTTTTCGACTCTTCTGTCGCAGATACTTGAATGGTTGCTTTGATAACATCAGTGAATTGAAACAGAAAATCAAGTTTTCCATCAGCATAATTCGGGTTATCCTCTTTGTCAAAGATAATTAAACTTCCAACAATGTGTGTTCCATTGCTAAATAATATTGGTCCAATATTTCCGCTTCCATCAAGATGGGGTCTTGATGTGGTATTAATTAAATTCCAAGTCGCTCCATTAAATTGCCACAAATTAATGGT
Source organism: Candidatus Hodarchaeota archaeon (assembly GCA_016840305.1). The sequence continues at coordinate 1,981 of JAEOSP010000324.1, read as the reverse complement.
AATGGTAAAATTACTGCCTGCTGCGTTAAAACCAGATCTAGAAAATTGTGAGTTATAAGTTAAGGTGTAATTGGATCCAATATTTGTTACATTATTATAGAGGTCATCATCATCATCATCCATATCAGTAGTTGCAGCTTCTAATCTATCCCATTCGAGGAAAATTTTCCATGTTGTATCACTTGAAGCTAACTGTTTCTCACGATTACCTTCAACATAAGCAACAAATAATTGTCGTGTAACCTGTGTAGAAGTCAAATTTAACGTCACAAATGATGTTCTGTTCAATGACCCCTGAAGTGATTGTGTTTCATTCCAAGGAGTCTCCCAATAGATATTTTGGGGGTCAACACTTTCTACTATTGGATTTTCAGCAGCATAAATCCTATATCTAATGATAATGGTTGAATTAACGGATACTCGAAAAGTATATCCTAAAGTTGCTGATTGATTACCAAATCCAAAAGGAAATGTGGTTCCATTGGGACCAAAATCAGGGATATAAATCCACTCTAAACCAAGAAGGAGGATAAAATCTTTACCTTCAAACTCGATATTGTTATCAGTAGTGGAACTTTTAACTAAATGTCCATTTGTATCATTTATTAATAAAATGAGCATCATAGCTCCGGTTCCTAATTGAGCTGCATCTTGAGCTTCCAGAAGAAATCTGATATAATACTTCCCCTGGCCCTGATCAATATACCCCCATTCGACGATTGAGCTGATAGTAGCGTTCTGATTATAAACTTCAGGTTGTATATTCTCTAAGTAAATCTGTCCGAAATTATCCGTAAGATTTAATGTTGTAAGAGGATTATATCCTGACCCATAACTATCGCTAACAGTTATATTTAATTCAAATGTTGTTCTTTCATCAGGATCAAAGAAATCAAGTCCTACAGGCCATGTTTCTAGAGATTCTAGTATCATTTTGAGATCGTGACCACGGATGGTTACCTCACCCCATTCCCAGAGACCAGAAGAAGTTTGTATACGGAAGAGAACAGATTGATTACCAAGCCAATCAAGATTAGTATCGTTTGCGAATAGGTTAAAGTTAAAGAAATAATTACCATTATTATAATCAGTATAGGATATCCAATTATCAATAAAATCGGATCCCTGAATCCTAATCGATTGTAATACTGAAGATGTACTATCTAAATATTGGGTACCATTTTCCTCTTGCACATCAAAGCTTACATTGAAGGAAAAATCTCCATCAATCTCGAACAAGAACATCGAAACGGGAAGTGTAGCATTAATGGTAATATCATGATAGGTAACAACTCCTGTTGGTGCAATTAAGGTGGAATCATTTGATTCCACAACATAATAAAATCCTCCAGCACCATATCGCCAGTTGAAATCAATATCCTTTGACCCAACGGTTAAACCTTCTGGAAGTCGGAAGGTGACATTATAATTTCCACTTCCTAATGAACTAGAGGAAATAAAAATACCATCAAAACCATCAATAGTAAGATTGAAGTTGAAATCAGTGGGAGTCCCAAAATATGGAGCATAATCATATTCTAAATGAAGGATTGCATTCATCAAAGAATATTCAGGATTATTTGTTTCAATGATATCTAAATCATCAGACAAATAAGAAATTTCTAAATCGTGGTAAGTGACAACATTCGGTTTAACCGTACTAACTGCAACATTTATATCGGCAGGTAGATCATCAATATTCCAATCAATTTGCAAAGCGTATACGGAAGCAATAATTGGAACTTGTGCATTTAAGCTATCAGGAAGGTCAACTGTAATGGTTAAATCTGTGCCAAACCAATCTATATTACCAATGAGGGGTATAGATATACCACCAATTGAAATATCAAACTGAGATATAACAAGATCTCGATCAATAATTTCCTCGGACGCCCCATCAGCTAATGAACCATCTAATTCAAAATTGAAATTAATTTCCCAAGTTCCAGGATCATCAATCTCAACGTTAGAGGGAATAGCT
>JAEOSP010000323.1 GCA_016840305.1 Candidatus Hodarchaeota archaeon | reverse complement strand
CACGGAACGCAAGACTCGTACCCTGGCCTTCGTGCTCAGGAAAGGGAATACCTTCTTTACGTACGAAATCAGAGAAATCATAATTGATCGAAGTTCTTCCTTTAATTTCTGCAATTCCATTATCTTTTCCTAGAATAATAGTCGTCGAATAAAATGATGCAGAAAACTCTAAATCATCTCCAGGAGCACCTTGTGAAGCATCTGTAGCAGTAATAGCCACATATTTGCACCGACCAGAATCAATTAGTGCTGCACCAATTTCTAGAAATTCTCCGAAAGGTTTACAGGCAAATTCACCTCTAACTCCGAATTTTAAATCAGTTAGGCCTGCTTTCCCTGCAATGGCCGTCGAACTTTTGACAGCATACGGATATGATTCAGATACGACAAATAAAGCGTCAATTTCAGTTGGGTTAATCCCTGCGCGCTTTACAGCATAATTCAGACTTCGTATCCCTGCAGTAAGTGCATCTTCATTAGGGCCGGGTACAATCTTTTCCCTTAATAACAATCTCTGATTGTATATCCAGCGAATACTCCGTAGTGCTTTGCCCCGAAATCTATTAACCGTCATACTCAACATACGGAGGGCACTCTTATAATGCAGCTGGGATAGGGAATGATAGTGAGTGACTAATTCCTCTATTTCCAATCTATTGGTTGGTATGAAGCTAGCTATTGATTTGATCTCAGCCATTAAATTAATACTCCTAAGAGTTAACCTATGTCGAAGAGATTTCCTTCTCTTACTGTATGAAGAAGTGATTAACACATCTCTCCAGATTTGAAAACAATTCTACCGAGTAAATAAAGGTTACTGGTGACATTTTACGGAAATTGGGTGAACTAACCCTACTAGAATTTTTCACCCATATCAGTTATATGGATGATTTGACGAATCTCCTTTTGGAATAATATTCATTCATTCGGGTTTTCTTTTTGACTCTCATATTTCCAAAACTGTTTTTTATTGAGATACTTTCCTAGATAAACCAATCCAAGCATGATTGGAACTTCCCAAAATAAACCCATTGTAGTCCCCAGAGCTGCTAATGATCCAACACCATAAATTGCAATCGCTGTCGCAATTGCTATTTCAAAATGACTAGAAGAACCAATAATAATTGTAATAACAGCTTCACGATAATCAAGGCCTAATAACCTAGTCATTAGTATATTAAAGCCAACAACAATTACAAATCCAAGTAAAAGTGGGATAGATATCAAAATCAGTTTATCAGGGTTATTTAGTAACACTTCTCCGTTTAAAGAAAATAAGACAATCAAGGTGCTTAGAAGGGCTATTACTGCAATTTTTCCTACAAACGGGCGATAAATATCATTAAACCACTCTTCACCTCGATTTTTTATTAACAAGCGTTTACTGATGACTCCTATTATGAGAGGAGCTCCAATGAAAATCAAAGCAGATAATAGAAGTAACATTCTGTCGATCTCAATGTTTTGAATTCCGACTAGTATTCCTACAAGTGGTGCATATAAAAACATAATTGTAAAAGTGTTAATGCTTGTGGTAATCACATTTTGTTCTTGATTTCCCTCTGCTAGCATCCCCCAAACCAATACCATCGCTGTACATGGACTTGCACTTAGTAAAATTACCGCAACTAGCAATTCATCGTTACCTGTAAGAAAAATTGAAGCTAAAACTGCCCCAACTATCGGTGCAATTACCCAATTAGAGATCAAAGTAAGTATTATTGGTTTAGGTGCGTTTGATAACTTTCGTATTTCAGAAGTTTTAAGATTTAACATTGCGGGATACATCATTAGAAACAAGCAAATACCGATTGGGATCGAAATACCTGAAATTTGCCATTGATCGATTTCCGTACTGATTTCTGGAAAAATCTGGGAGAGAAGAACTCCAACCAGCATGCAGAGAGCAACCCAAACAGCTAAATATTTTTCAAATGTTCCTAGGTCTTTTTTGGCAGTTTTAATTTTAGAATCATCTGATGATTGAATAGACATAGAGTGTTACAACCTTATCAAAGTGATGTTAGCCTGAAGACTAAAATTAAATTTTGAAAATCGTTTTTAGTTTAATAAAAGTAAGCTATTTCTGGTTCTTTTGAAGTTTTCGATGTATCTAAGCAAAATAACCAATAAAATAACTACATTGTATTTTCCCTTGAATTCCTCTTTTGAATTACTCCCGAAGCAAAATACTGCAAAATAATATAAGTAGAATTTAGTTATTTTTTTAATATTGATAAGTTATAGCTTGAATAATAGAAATTAAGAATGTGAGTAATTGATAACACAACCAAATACCTCAAACTTGGTAATCTTCGGACCAGGCCTGCCTGAAGCAATTAAACGACTTCAAAAACTTGAAAAAGAAATTAAAGGAGAGCTACCTATCCTAAAAGGAGAGTACAATATAGGTGGCTATGACTACATCTTTCACTGGGAAAAATCTCCTACTCCTGAGCCTTTATTACGACTTATCGAACAAATAGACGACACTTTCGAAGGCTTACCCACAAGATATTCAATTACTACGGAAGGATATCATACCCGTCGCGTCACCGCTGAAATAGATCGTCGAGCACTGAATACTATCTTTAGTTTTGTTAGAATTCTGGGACCCAGTGTTTCGAAAGCAATTCGCGCAGTTGAAAAGGTTGTAGAGGAAGTAGAAACTACAAATACCTTGCATTCCTTAAAATCATCTATTCTTGTAGGGGAATGGGATTATGCATTCGAATGGGATCATTTTCCCTCATTTGATGAGATTTACAGCCTTCTCACAGCTGTAGATAAACTAGTTGCCCCAACAGGAGCACGTTATAAAATTACGACAAAGAAAAATGTATATCGAACTGAGAAAATAATTGATGATCACATAACTGAAAGCTTGCTTGCCTTCCTATAAAGGAGTAGAAATCTTTCGTCTTCTTTTAAACAACGTTTCTACTTTTATTCCTTCACGTTCTAGAAGAATTCGTTTTAAATCTGGATCATCGCCATATTGTCCTAAGGAATTTGCACGGGTGATTCTGTGACAGGGAAGCACTATTGGAAATCGAGTTTTAGCCATACATGTTCCTGCAAATCGTGCAGCTCCCTCATATCCTGCTTTTTGCGCTAATTCCCCATAAGAAAGTGTCGTACCATGAGGTACTTGTCCACACTCCTTTAGTACTTGCCTTTGTTTTGAAGAATAGCCTGTAAAATCAAGAAGAGAAATTACATCACGATTCAAGCTGTAATTGAGTCCTAGCCATCTCTGAAATATCAATTCTGCAATTTCATGGGCGAACTGATTTTGTGATGCATTTTGATACTTATCAATAATTCTAGATTCCCCAAAATACTGATATATTTTTTCTTCAACTTTAGTTCTGGAAAAGTAAGGAATAGTATTACTATAAAGACCATGATCTGTAATACAGACCCCCACAAAGCTATTCTCTTTTTGAAGAATCATCCATTCTTTGTTCGACATTTTGTAATATAAGAAATTAGGAACAATTATGTTTTTTGGTTGATCTTCACTAGAAAATTGGTGTAAATATGAGTTAAATCGGAAAAAGGGCAAGAAATAGTATCAGCTCAAAAGGTAACACAATTAATGCAATCAAAGTTACCAGAGTTATTATAGAACTCATGAGAGATTCATTTAAGTCAAAAAATGTTCCATAAATTATGTTGGAAACAGCTGGAGGGGCCATACTTTGGATAAGGAT
>JAEOSP010000322.1 GCA_016840305.1 Candidatus Hodarchaeota archaeon | reverse complement strand
ATTAGCTAACATAAGACCTTCAGAAACCAGCGGAAAGGAGTTGAGCTACAAAGTAACAAAAGAAATCACGATGAAAACCGATAGTCCATCTGTTGGTATGAATCTTGATCTTAGGCCGTTAGTAAAGGCCTTTTTAGCATCTCCTGATAACTGGATTCTTTTTATTCTAGGAACAAATGAGTCTCTTTCAAAAGAACAAATACGTAAGATATTAGGGATCAATTTTGACAATATGATGCATTTACAAAAACGGTTAAATGACTTGGTAGATAATCGTATTCTTAAGGTTGTTGAGTCTTCTGGTGAAGAGCTCTATCAACTCGACAGTTGGGAAAAATCCGATTTAATTAGTTCTTATTCTCATACAATATTAGGAAATAAGGAAGATGTTCCATTAAACGTCAAACAATTAGTTAGATATGTGTTGCGATAAATTATCCTTCAGAAGACGGTTATTTTATGATTCTTGACAATTATAGATTATCTATAATTGTGAGGGCTTGGAGAAGTTCTTCCTTCTCAGATTTTTTCTCTTTTGGAGTTTTCTGATTATTTAACATGCTTGTATCTGCAATAACTACTTTATCTGTAGTTTTTTCATCTTTTATAAGTTCTAATTCGTTGCTAACCACTGGTTTGTGTTCTCTGAGTTTTGAATCTTCAAAAGTACTCTGTTTCAAGGTTTCTTTGATCCATTCGATCTCACTTTGAAGATTACTAATCATCTTGCCTTGTGCCTGTATTTGATCACCTAAAAGTCTTGCTACCTTTGTTAATGTTTCAATCTTTTTAGAATTAATTTCCAGTTGAGGCATCGTGTTTCACAATTATCCTGAATGCATGAAGCTTTTGCCAAACAGGAGTTTTTTAAAGAAATTTATATATTCAATATGAATTCCGTTGTGATTAAATAAACTTTTATCCTTTTTAAGGAGGAAATCAATGATCCAGTATAGATATGATATAATGGATAATGAATTTCGTTGATGTATATTTATTGGATTACGGTTGAATGATACATCTCAGCAAGAGGCGTTTTCTCATATGACCCGAAATAGTGAGAGTTTTTTAGAAGCGAATAGAGAATATTTGTTGTTAAGTACAGTCTATGACGCGAAATTCAATGGCGCAGGCCTCAAGTTTCTCGATATTGAAAAAGGAAAGGTTGTTTACATTACCGATCCTTTTCACCATGAACCGTACTGCTTGAGTTTTGAATCTCGTGACGAATTGGAGGGAAGAAATATTCCCCCTAGCACCATTAAGCGAATAGATAAAATCCAAAAGCGTGATTTATTGCAGGATAAGGATGTCACCCTTTCTCAGATAGTCACTCCAACGCCAAGTGAAGTACCCAAAGTTCGGGAAATTCTTGGAGAAACATGGGAATCACGAATTAAATACCATCGAAACTGGATTTATGATCAACAACTAATTCCAGGCCGAAAGTATATTTGGAATCCTGAAGAACAACGGTTTCAAATTTCACAAACCCGAGATTCTGGATTAGAGATACCACAGCAGTTAATGAACCAACTTGGGGAATATGGGGATCTTTTGACAAATTTCCTTCCTGATTTTACCCAAGAAATACCTGAAATGCCTATAGTTGCCTGTGATATCGAAACGGAGTATGCAGAGGATCAAATTCCCCAAGCGACAGAGCCAAAATATCGAATAACCTGTATTTGCTTTGCTGACAATAAGAATAAGTCTATTGCCTTAGTTTTAGAACGTAAGGGTGTAGAAAAAGGAGTTAAAAGCCAAAAAACGTCATTTTCTGGAGAGATACAATATTTCAAAGATGAATCAGTTTTAATACGTAAGGCATTTGACATTATAGGTCAATACCCAATCTGTGTGACTTTTAATGGAGATAATTTTGATTTTCCGTATTTACATGAGCGAGCTAGAGTCCTCAAGGTTAATAGATTTAGTCCAATAATATGGAATAGAAGGAATAGAGAATGCACTCTGAAAAATGGGATTCATATTGATATATATCGTTTCTACAGAAATGTAGCCATTCGAGCGTATGCTTTTGGGAATAAATATCGAGAAGGCAATCTTGACTCAATTGCATCTGCATTATTAGGAATTGGAAAGATCAAACTTGAGAAGGAAATTAAAGATCTCACAGAATGGGAGTTGATCTATTACTGTTCTAGAGATGCTAAAATCACACTGGATTTATTATTATTTGATAATAAAACACCATTAAATCTTATATTTATACTATCAAGAATTACTAGAACGCCTATTGACGATCTTACTAGAACAGCTGTTTCAAATTGGGTGCAAAGCCTCTTCTATTCTGAACATCGTCGTAAAAATTATCTGATTCCAAACTCTGAAGACATTCAGAAACAAAAGGGGATTTTTCGAAGCTCTGACGCTATTATTAAAGGTAAAAAATACAAAGGAGCAATAGTTATCGATCCTATACCTGGGATTCATTTCGATGTAACAGTACTTGATTTTGCTTCACTTTACCCCTCAATTATTGGAGCATTTAACCTAAGCTATGAAACAATTTTATGCTCCCATCCTGGTTGCAAAGAGAATAAAGTTCCTCAAACACCTTATTGGGTGTGTAAAGAAAATCGTGGGGTGATAGCAGACACAATAGGATTCATTAAAGATATACGTGTTCTTTGGCTTAAACCAGAAGCAAAAAAAGAATCTGCACAAAGGGAATTTTATGGTATTTTGGAAAAAAGTCTAAAAGTACTAATTAACGCGTCCTATGGGGTCTTAGGGAGTGATAGATTTCCGTTGTACTGTTTACCTGTTGCAGATTCGACAACTGCATATGGAAGAGACTCTATTGAAAGAACTATTGCAAAAGCTAAAGAATTAGATGTTGTGGTCCTTTATGGAGATACGGATTCTGTTTTTCTCCTTTCTCCGACTCAAGAACAGATTAATGAGATAGTTGAATGGAGTCAACAGGAACTTGGGGTGAGTTTAGAAGTTGAGAAAACTTATAGGTATATTGTGTTCTCTAAACGCAAGAAAAATTATTTCGGAGTTTATTCAAACTCGGATATTGATGTAAAAGGATTAATGGGAAGAAAGCGGAATACACCACCTTTTCTACAAAGTGCTTTCAACGAAGTACTTACAATACTTTCTGAAGTGAGAACGATTGAAGAGTTTGAAAATGCCAAAACAGAAGTAAAAAACTATGTTCGTAATGTTTATCAGAAGTTAGAAAGGGGAAAATATTCAAATGACGATCTTGCTGTAACAATGCAAATTACGCAGTCTTTACAAAAGTATTTGGTAAAATCCCAACACGTTAAGGCAGCTTATCAACTAGAAGAACATTTTCAGTCAAAATATAAAAAAGAACATGCTGGTAACACCCGAGGAACACCCTTTATAAAACCAGGTAAGTTTATACGGTTCGTAAAGACTAAAAACAAAGAAAAGGTTACAGCTTTAGAATTGATGTCCTCTAAAGCAAAGATTGATGTGAAAGCATATCGATCAATGGTGGATACGATATTTGAACAAATCTTTGGTTCTCTGGACATAGAACTTGAGGAACTCTCCTCTGGGCAAATCAATCTGATGGAATTTTTTGGCTAAGATTCTTTGTATCCGAGTTTAAATATGGAAAATCCATCTGTTTGGTTTATATGAGGAAGTAATCTCTGACCAAGAGAAAACTTTGGACTAGGTGTGCCAATAAAATATTTTTGTGGTTTCAATTCAAACTCTGGATTGAAAACCAAGAATTTTTCTATTACATCTTCATTTTCCATAGGGAGAAGGGAGCAAGTAGAATAAATTAATGCTGAATCCTTTGATTCTTTCAAAAAAGTTGAAGTATTCATTAATAGGGTGAGCTGTAATCTGTGTATCCATTTTACATGGTGTCGATCAATGCGCCACTTTGTATCAGGACGAGAGGAAAACGT
>JAEOSP010000321.1 GCA_016840305.1 Candidatus Hodarchaeota archaeon | reverse complement strand
TGGTCCAGTAGGAAATAGACCCTCAAGTGAATGGCCTATGCATTTAGCAATATATCGCGATTTAAAAGATATTAATGCAGTTATTCACGCTCATTCTCCCGAAACAATGGTATTTTGTACCATGGCAAAGCCAATAGAACCAGCAACTACTTTTGCTGAAGAGGAAATAGGATTAGTTCCAGTTGCTCCTTATGAAGAGCCTGGGTCACAGGAATTGGCTGAAGCTGCAGCTAAAACCTTGAAAAGTGTAGAAAAAGGACTTTATCCCCCTGCAAATCAACCCGCTATTGCTTGTCTACTTGAAAAACATGGTGTAATCCTTGGTGGTAAGAATCTGAAACAGACATTTTATGCACTTGAATCATTGGAAACTACAGCTAGAACTATTTTATGGATGAAAGCGGTAGAAAATAAATTTTAACCGGTCGGAAATACTCATGATTCCTTCAGAAATGAAAGCTGGATTAATGTATGGAGCTGGTGACGTACGTATCGAAAATGTACCTACTCCAATGATTAATGATAATGAAGTGCTTGTTAAGGTGGAAGCGTGTGGAATTTGTGCTACTGATGTCAAAAAATACACAGGATTATCTTCCAGTAAATTTCCTATAATTTTAGGCCATGAATTTTCTGGACCGATTGTAAAGGTAGGCCCTAATGTAAAAAATTATAAAAAAGGGGATCGAGTAAGCGCCAATCCTGATATGCCATGCTTTAGCTGTAAGTATTGCTTACAAGGCAAATTCAACTTATGCACTGACCTTTCTGTCATTGGATATGGCACTGAAGAAATTACTCCTGTTAATGGAGCTTTCGCTCAATATGTTAACGTTCCAGAATGGAATTTAATACGACTAGAAGATTCAATAACTTATAACGACGCAACGTACATTGAACCCCTAACCTGTGTTATACGCAGCTTTGAACAGGGACAAGTAGGAATCAATGACAAGGTAGTGATTTTAGGGGAAGGGAGGATTGGTTTACTTCACACACAACTTGCTAGGGAATATGGTGTTGAAGAAACTATTGTCACAGGTCTTTTTGATAGTAGACTAGCTCTTGCGAAAGAATTTGGAGCTGATCATATAATTAATGTCAAAAACACTAATCCTGTGGAGTTTATTTCGAATAATACAAGCGAAGGGGTAAATGTTGTTTTTGATACAACTGGTGTTGTAACTGCCGCAGAGGAAGGTGTACGTATGTTAGCCCCTCATGGTAGATTTGTTGCTTTTGCTGGTTTTCCTAAGGGAAAACTCATGAAAATAAACCCTCGTGATTTACATTACAAAGAAATAATATTAACTGGATCGTTTGGTTATGGATCCTTAATGGATTACTATAAAGCTGAACACCTCATTGCCTTGAAGAGGATAATGGTACCAAAGATAACAACTCAAATAAAACCACTTAGTGAACTTGAAGCAGGGTTACTAGGGATAGCCAAATTAGAAAGTATTAGAACCATAATACAACCAAATGCTTAATTTACTAAAAATGAATTCCAGATTTCAGAGCGATAAGAAACAGGTGAAGTTTCTAAAATGAGCATAAAAACAAAGAAACACGAAGATATCATTAAATTCATTCATCTCCTCGATAAATGGCGAAAACATGCTCCTACAGAAGAACAAATCCTTACTCTAACTACCGTCGGAACTAGAAGATTCCCTAATGAGGTCAAAAATTCAAATAAAATTGCTCGAAAATTAGAAATTCCATCAAATTTTGAATTCTTGGATAAAATATATTCTCGCTCTCAAACAGTATTGATTGCTGTTTTAATTGTTTTCGTCTTCACACTCCTATATTCTCAATGGGGGGGTGTTTGGGCAAGAGAACTTCTTGGAAACTTCATATTTGTCTTTACAATGTTAGGTTTGATTGTATTAGCTGGAATCATTATGTATCAGCACCGTATCAAATCTCATGAGTATAAAAATCGTAATAAAGAACAATTAAAAGAGCTTAGGAGTATAGCAAATAGACTTGTTTCACAATTGATACCTCTGGCAATCAATGGGGAGTTTATACCTAAGAAATACCCTTTTCAGGTTATCCATGATGATTATCAAGGTTTACGTATGGTAGGGAGACAGAGCTCATCTTTCAAGATGATGTTTTCTACTCCCCACAGTCTAATGATCTTAGGGAAAGAAGCTAAACTAATGAGTCCTATGGGACGATTGTCATTTTTTGATGGACTCAGAGGATTTCAAGGAGGCCAACCTTCAATTAAACTTGTTGTAAGTCAAATTGCAGGAGATTATAAGAGTTATTTGAAAAAATGCGCTGATTGGAGAAACGCAGGCGTAGATGTACTAGTTAGAAAAAGTGATGAGGGAATTATTAAACGTTCATATATTATAATTGATGATCGCGATATCTGGGTTTCAAATCAGTTGCTAGAAGAGTTAGATATAGCAGATACATTAGAAATAACCAAAATAGAGGACAAAAATGAGAAAGAAAAAATTATTGCCCGATTTGATAACATATGGAATAATTCCATGATTGCTGAAGAGCTGGAAGCAACATCTTGGCGAACTGTTTACAAAGAAAAAGCACAATACGAAAGGCAGAAAAAGAAAAAGGATTAGGAATTATCTTTTCATTTGATAAACCCATTTTTTAAAAATTCGCGCACTTGATTTGCTGTAGCTAAAGTTAAGACAGTTTCTGCTAGTTTAGTACATTCGACACTGGAAAGTTCTGTAATCCTCTTTTTTACTGTAGGAATCATATTAACATTCATACTTAATTCGTCCACACCCAAACCTACGAGAATAGGAATGGCTAAAACCTCACTTGCTAATTCTCCACACACGCCGACCCATTTTCCATTTTTATGGGCATGTTTTACTACTTCTTGTATTAATTTTAAGACCGCAGGATGATATTGATCATAAATATAAGCAACAGTCTCATTAGTTCGGTCAGAAGCAAGAACATATTGTGTTAAGTCATTTGTACCAATACTGAAAAAATCAAAGTACGGAGCAAATCGATCAACACAGATTGCGATAGAGGGAACTTCTACCATTACTCCTACTTCCAAGGAGTCTGACACCTTGAAACCATCTTTTTCTACCTGAAGCTTGCAATCATCGACCATGGATTTTAAATCTATAATTTCATCGACAGTAGAAACCATTGGAAACATTAATTTCAATTTACCGAAAGAAGATGCCTTCAGCGCGGCTTTAATCTGAATTAAGATTATATTTCTTAACTTCATATCAGAAATGAACCTACTACCCCGTAATCCCAAAAAAGGATTTGTTTCTTTAGTCATACTTAAACTAGGGATTTCTTTATCTCCCCCAACATCCAAAATTCTAATTATTACTGGTTTATCTTCCATAGATTCTAGAATTTTCTTATACATTTGAAATTGATATTCCTCATCTGGAATAGTTTTTCTTCCTAGAAATAAAAATTCAGTTCTAAATAGACCGATTCCTTCAGCTCCATAATCCAAAACAGTTTCTATCTCCTCCATTGATCCAATATTTGCTTGGATACTAATCTGATATCCATCGGAAGTCTCTGCTTTTACATGAGCTATCTTTTTTAGCTCTAGTTGATCTGCAATAATTCTATCCCTCTTTACGTTATAATTTTCAAGGATGTCTGTTGGCGGATTAATTATGATTTTTCCGTTCACACCGTCGAGGATGAGCGTGTCACCTTGCTTAACCGAGTTAGATATTTTAGATGAACCTACAACAGCTGGTATATTGAGAGCTCTTGCAATTATAGCCACATGAGAAGAAGAACCTCCTAAATCCGTAGCAAAGCCCAAAACCATCTCTTTCCGCATTTCAGCTGTCTCTGATGGAGATAATTCATGAGCAACAACAATAACCTCTTCTGATAACTCGGATAGACTAGAATCCCTATTTCCAATTAACGCATTCAATAGCTGATTACCAACATCTCGTATATCTGCTGCTCGTTCCTGGAAATAGCTGTTTTTCATCAGTTCAAATTTAGCTACAAAATAATCGATAACGCCCCAAATAGCATCAACCAGTTTTGTACCTTTTATTAGTTCATCTATTACAGCTGTTTGAAAATCTTCATCTTCAAGCATAAGAATTTGTGCATCAAATATTCCTGCTTCTTCATATCCGATATTTTGTTCAACTTCGTCCCTTATTTTCTCGAGATGTTCTATCGCATCTTTAATCCCACTATTGAACTTCTGTTTTGCTTCTTCTATGGATAAATCATTTAATCTGGATATCAATTCATCAAATTCAGAACTTTTTCTGTGTAGAAAAATTTTTCCGATTGCTATTCCACCAGAAGCAGGGATTCCTTCAATAGTCTTCATTATTCCCTCACTCGCTTTATTCTTCTCCAAATTTATTTTCGATCATGGATAACAAAATATCCTTAGCCTCTTTAGCATCAGGCCCATCTAGATAAACCGTGACCGAATCACCCTTTTCAGCTCCTAGGCCTAACACACCCAAGATCTTTTTTCCATCAGCTTTATTACCTTCTTTTTCAACTGTTATTTCTGCTTCAAATTTCTTCGATGTTCGCACAAATAATGCAGCTGGTCTTGCATGCAACCCTACACGATTTTTTAATATTGCTGTAAACTGTACTTTCACCAATTCAATCACCATAATTCAAAAATTATTCACCCTCTATAGTAATTAGCTTTTTCAAAAGGTCTTTAACTTTCTCTTCATCAGTTTCAGTTTTCAGAAACTCTACGATATCAGGCTTACTGAAGACATTATCTGCCAGAGCTTTCAAATTGGGAACTACTAATTCTGGTTTTTTGATACATAAAAGGAATACAAGGTGAACAGGTATTTTCTCATCTGGATCTTCCATATTTTCCCAATTGATTTCAGATTCTAACACAGCTAAATGAATGGCTGGTTTTATTACATGTTCAGTCTCTGCATGGGGAATAGCAACATTATAATCTCCATCAAGAATTAATCCTGTAGGGAAATCTTCCTCTCGTTTGAAAATCGCCTCTTCATAAGAAGCTTTTACATAACCCATTTGGTTCAGAGAGGTGACTAATTCATGAACAATTTCTTTCTTAGTAGTTAAGTTTGAATGTGACATAATAATATCCATAATTATTCCCCTATGGGTGTCAAGTTCTTAGATAAACTTCAAGAATGTTTCAACGACTAAAAATAATCGTATTAACTCGATCTATACGTATTTGACTTATTACTAAGATATGTTGAGGATTCTTATTAAAATTCAGTAATTAAATATTAGAAATATGTGTTGGAAATATTACGAAAATTTCAATCATAAGTATCGAGATAAAGCCCACTTTTATTACTTTTACTCACCCTAATTGTACTAGTACTTATAGTCAATTTTCTAGGCAATATTTCAGTTTAGGAAATCCTTCTCCCTAGCCTTGCCTGAAAATCGTGAAGAAATCCAGTTGTTTCTTCTGTGAATCCCTCAAGCTCGACTGTTACTAGCCATGACTTATATATTGTTGTAATTTTGATATGCTTATCTTGAACTCCTTCCTGTTGGCATAACAATTCGAATTTTAAGTCTGAGTCTTCAATTTGTTCAACCTTATAGCCATGTTTTAATAAATCTCGAGAAGCAATAATTTTAATGTATCTCCCGTGAACTTGATGAAGTGCTCTTTCAAGTTCATTACGTATTTTTCCAGCAATTGCGGGATTCGCAGGTTTTCCTTTATACAAAAGAGTATATCCACGAGTAGACCGTTTATATGATAGGTCTGCGTTTTTTAATTCCTTTATGGCATTTTCTATTCCATATTCTTCCGAAAAAAGTCCTGCTCTTTCCATTCGTGGTTCAAATGTTCGTATTAGCTGCATATATACACCTTTTTCTTATTATAATCCATTTTGAGTTATTCACCGAATAGTGTCAAAAATACTGTTCTGTCTCTCGCTTCTATATATTCTATGAAATATACTCTCTGCCACGTCCCAAGTACTAAAGAAGAATCATCAACTCCCAAAAATATGGAATTACCCATAATTTGTGCTTTCACATGCGCTGCAGAGTCTAAAGGACTTTCTTCAGTATGATTCCAGTCTCTTGATTCAGGTATTAATTCCCATAGGATTTCGGAAACATCTTTACCTACACCAGGGTCAGATCCTTCATTCACTGTTAGTCCAGTAGTTGTATGTAGACTATAGGCCATTAACAGTCCTTTCTCAATCTTACTGTCCTTAACGAACTTTATTATGTCATCAGTAATATCATAATATTCTCCCGCTCGTTTTGTCTTCACTTCAATGTATTTTGTATGAAATTTAATACCTACCATATTGATTCATCTCAGAATATATAAATACCCAGAATGGGAGACCGAAACAGAGATATAGTATAAATCCCAGTTATTCTTCAGATTTTATAATAGTTCTTTCTCACTATCACTTTGAGTTAAGTTTAACTCTACCTCTAAAAGTTGTTATTATTCAATTTATTTGTTAGTTAAAATTTATTATCACTGAAAAATAATCTCGTAAGTAAATTATAGATATGAATAGCTTTTAGGGATTAATTATGACAAACTTAGATGAAGTATTTAACATTAATAAGCCTGCAATAGGTATGGTTCATTTTCCTCCACTTCCTCATACCCCTGAATATAATGATGAAGATGGAATGGAGGGTATAATATCAAGTGCAAGACTGGATATTCATGCTTTACAAGATGGAGGAATTGATGGACTTTTGTTTTGCAATGAGGGAGATCGCCCTTATGCAAACGGTGTTGATCCAATAATTACAGCTTCGATGGCTGCAGCTATAGGTGAATTGAAATCAGAAATTACTATTCCTTTTGGTGTTGATATTATGTGGGATCCAATATCAGCATTATCAGTTGCTAAAGCAACCCAAGCAAAATTTGTACGTGGTGTATTCACTGGAGCTTTTGCTGGGGATATGGGCTTTTTCAGTGCTCCAGGAGCTGAAGCATTGAGGCACAGGAAAGCTATCCAAGCTAATAATGTAAAAATCTTCAGCATCGTTAATGCAGAGTTTGCTCATCCGTTGGATGAGAGATCTTTATCACTCATAGCAAAAGGAGCTGTATTTGTAGGCATTGCTGACGCATTATGCGTATCAGGACCAATGACAGGCATGGAAGCTAAATTAGAAGAAATTGAAACGGTAAAAGATAACTCTCTCGGAGCAGCTGTCATTGTGAATACTGGTGCAAGAAAGGATAATATCGCAAAGCAATTAGAAGTTGCTGATGGTGTTATTGTAGGCACTAGCTTGAAGTACGGTGGAGATACATGGAAAAACGTTGACAAAGACCGTGTCAGAGAGTTCATGAAAGTCATCGAGACAGTAAGGTAGTAAAAGGTACTAAGTTATTATTTTAATTAATACTGTAAGTAATTTTCCCTTATTATCTTTTTTTTGTTTTTCTAAGTATTACATACGTAAATATTACTGGAAAAAACAGGAATATTGACCAACCAGAGCTTGCTTTGGATTCGGGTATCTCGGGACTATCGGGATTAAATTTCGATGTCAAAGGTGATGAATCAGCATTGTTTGTCTCACCATTAATAGAGTAGGCTTTAGTTGAACTAGTCCACCAATAATTCGATGCGAATTCATTATTTTTACCATTGTCGTTTGCTTGAGAGCTACCTCCAACGTTATTTTTGATGAAATCGTTCCATTTAATAGTATTATTACTGGAATTATTTGTAATATCAATTCCATAGCCGTTATTGGTAAAAATAGAATTGTGAAAAATATTGTTATCTGTAGCAAATTGCAAGAAAATAGCAAGACTGTTGTTATACACGAGATTATTTGTGATATTACACTCTGTTGCAAACGGTGGGTTTCCAGGAATATCCATCCCTAAAGTAATTGCAATAGGATTTTCATAGAATATGTTATAAGAAGCAGTGTTATTATGTCCAGTTAACCATAACCCCTCGGAGTTGGAATCAAAAACATTATCTTTCACCAAATTATTGTAAGGCAATCCTTGATAAAAACATACTCCAGCATGAGTATTCCCAACAATCATGTTTTCAGAAATTACATTAAGATAAGAAATATCCAAGATTCCAATAGCATAGAATTGTTGGGATAAGTTATTTTTAGAAATAAAATTATTTGATGACCTAGATAAACTAATCCCGAATACATGGTTCTTTTTAACCACATTATTTGTGATATTATTTGTATCGGATAATTGTAAGTAAATACCACCGATATCAGGCCATAACTCGACTGTAGATCTTGGGGCTTTTCCGCATTCAAGAATATTATTGCCTAAAATCTCATTATAGGTAGATCTAAATAAGCTTATACCTGAAAAATGGCAATTTTTGACCACATTATTTAGAATCGTTCCATTGGAGACACTTCGAAGAACTATTACATCGATTGTCTCTGAATTACCCTCAAAAATGTTATTGAAGAGCTTAAAATGAACGTTAGTATTTTTAATTTCTACTAGAGCTTCTGTTCCTGTAGCTGTAATCTCCAATCCCTCAATTACATAAGGACTACTCTTACTACCGTTCCCACTCCACCCTTCAGCATTAGCAGCATCATTAAATTCAGCATTACCATCAATTATGATAGGAGAATGTGGTGTAAATTGGATATCGGAGTCTGAATGAATTCTAGAGGAAATATTCAAATATAATTCAGTATTGGATTGAGATTCTAAATTAACAAAACTGAGAATCAGAATCAACCCTAAAAATGCAATTTCAAAAAAAAGTCCCTTTCTGATCATCGAAACTCTACCTAATTGTTGATTTTTCTAATAAAAATAGAAATCAATTCACGGAGCCCTTTGAATTGATTATATAAACCTCAGCTTATATGCAGATTTTTACGTTTTGAATGCTAAGGGAGTGATCATTATAGATCAATTTTGATCG
>JAEOSP010000320.1 GCA_016840305.1 Candidatus Hodarchaeota archaeon | reverse complement strand
TACCATCTGAAGGCCTTACTTTATAATGCCATTCTTCTTCTTTAGAAGAATAACTTGAGCTCACTATCCTCGAATCGTTCAATGCTCCCTGAAGGATTCCATCTTTATACCAGATTATTTGGGTTCCAATCTCACTGTCGCTATCATTATCAGAAAAGTCATAGAAGGCCTGAAAATCTTCCCCAGTTGTTGGAGCTGAAGGTGTTATATTCAAATTATCTACTGTAGGTGCAGTATTGCTGATAGTAACTGCAGAAGATTGTTGCTGATTACCATAGTCATCACCGTCGCTAGGTTGAACAGTAAAGTACCAATTCTCACCTTTAGTTGTTGATAAAGAAAGAATAGTAGTCTGATTTTCATAGCTAAATTGTTCGATGCCATTTTTATACCAACGAATATAGGTTCCACTTTCTGAATCCCCATCTACATCAGAATAATCATAGGAAGCATAAAGGTTCTGATGAGTTTTTGGTGTACTAGGTGAAATAATCAAGTTGTTTGCTGTTGGAATACTATTTCCAATAGTAACACTTGATGAGTTTAACCAATTTGAATCGTTGGTACCATCATTAACTTTGATTCTATAATACCATTGTTGATTCTTAGAGATATTTCCTGCCGAAATGAAGGATGAATCATTAAGAATTCCCTGAAGTACTCCATCCTTGTACCAAATGATCTGGCGGTTGCCAATATTTTCAGAATCTCCATCATAATCATAATAATCATAATTAACATTCAGTACAGATGTAGTAACTGGTGTACCTGGAGAAATTTCAGCATTAGATACAGTAGGAACTGTATTTTGAATAATTGCTGTTTGAGTACTTTTGATTGCTCCGAAGTCTTGTCCATCTTTTGGTTTTATAGTAGCATTCCACAGATCAGATTTAACTAAAGCAGAATCTGGTACTTGTTTTAGATCATTATAAGCAGATTGAAGGATTCCATTTTTGTACCACCGTATTTCTGTTCCTCCTTCACTATCCCCATCTTGATCATAAAAATCATAATCCAGATAAAGGCTGCAATTGCTATAAATTGGGAGAAGAACCGAACCCGAATCACGAGACAGTGTCAAATTCTCTGCTACTGGAAAATGATTGACAATGGGAACATAACCTTGATGTTCAATTGAAGTAAAAGAATTACCAGTAGTATCATTCACAGTAATTTCAAATTTTATTGATCCAGAGTCCATGATAATTGTATCATTGATGTAACCTGCTGCAGTCGATTGCATAACTGCCCATCGCTCTCCTTGGGGTACAGTTCCCTCTGTGACATTTACAATAACTGTATCAATCACTCCCCAGCTATCAGAGACATTGGCATTGAATGTTCCATACTCTCCTGTATCTGGATCGTAAACCCAGTTATCTACATTAGGATTGACACTATCATAAGAGAAGGTATAATTTTCAATGCTTGAGGGAGAGGTGATATAATTCTCCCAAATATCCGATGCGTTCACTATTTGATAATTATAATTCGCTAGGTAGGTAACTGACTTTTGATAGATCCAGTATGTTCCATTAAAGCTCATTCCATATTCAGTACCATTTATTTTGATAGTTACACTCGCTACATCTGAGGTTGAATCCGTAATATCAGCCCAGAATTTTCCTATTCCTGTTCCTTGATCATCAACCCCAAAATTATTTATTACTGGGGGTAG
Organism: Candidatus Hodarchaeota archaeon; assembly: GCA_016840305.1. The sequence continues at coordinate 2,402 of JAEOSP010000320.1, read as the reverse complement.
TTTGTCAATTACAATTTCAGGACCGATTGTGAGAAAACTCGAAGGATTTTGTTGATTTTCAAACTCAGTAGCAATCCAAGTTCCGGATTTAACATCATCTGTTAGTCTGATTTCATCTAATACTCCCCCATAATTATCAACCGGGGATCCCCATTGATGAAGGAAAGCTGCTGTTAGAAAACCTGTAATAGATCCCCAACCTGCACTTACCGAATCTCCAGTATAAGTACCATTAATATAACCCCTGATAGTTGATCCATCAAATGTAAAAGTTACATAGTGCCATCTATTTACTGTTAATGTATCACCAAAACTATGACTCACTGAATCACCATCGACTTTCAATTGGCGGTCTACTAAGCAAAAATCTCGGAACGATCCTTCAGTTTTACTTATTACAAAGATACTATGCCAACCACTCTGTCCTGAAGGTATATAAATCCATACAGAGACTGTTAAATCATCCACTGTTGTTGTAGTACTTGTTGATAATCCATCATTGTTTCCATCAAAGTCTAATCCATTTGTTATCATTCCATTTACTATATCCCCACTAGACATAGAACCTTCTGAAGTTAAATCCATATTGTATCCTGTGCTATCAATTACTGAAGCAGGAGTATAAGTGATAACTGCCCAAACGGTTGTTACTCTTAGAACATTAGCTAAATCACTGCTTATCCTTACACCAAACTCAAGATCATTGATCTCATCCCATGTCCAAAGCGTATTTGTTTGAGGATTTAATGTATATTCTGTGGAATGATCTGAATAGCTTGATATGGGAACAACATCACTACCCTCGTATTCAACTCCATTAGTTCTTAAGAATGTCCTTAAATGCGCAGCTCCCACACCGACTAACCTTGCACGGGCATATATAGTAACTTTATCTATCCGACCTGATATGCTAAGTATATCATTAGCAGTATAAAGATCCCTTCTCCACCCAGGACCAATAACATCTTTTGTTACATATGAAAAGTCACCAACAGAAGGATCCTCATCAACACATTGCCAATTGAAAGTAGCTCCAGTGGGAGCACATTCGGAATAGGTTCCTGGACCATTAGGCTTTATTGTAACACTTGAACTACTCTGAGAAACAGGTGAATCATCCATATGATAAACACTACGATAATTTGATGACCACACTTGTTCAGGGTTTTGTTGGTTTAAAATCTCGTTATTTCCATAATACATCGAAATCATCAGATCTTCAGTAGCAAATAACGTAGGTATATTCACCCAGGCTACAAGATGACCATCAGTACTACTCTGAGTATAGCTTTCTAGCTCATGAGCTAATTTTGTCCCATTTATATCAATAAAAAGAATATCATCAAAATCGGATTGTACCTTTCCAGTTTTTAAATCAGTTGAAGTAATATCAACTAGAAAGGGGAAATTATCAAGATTCTCACTCTTAGTATAATTTACTTCTGCCCATAACTGGGTTACTCTCCCTTCATCAGCTACCATAAATCCCCGTAACCCTACACCAATTTCCATATTATTTATTTCAGTCCAAGTCCATGTCTGCCCTGTATATGGATTAGTCTGATATTCCTGGGAATAAACATTTGCATAAGATGAACCCAGAGGGGTTCCATCTCCATTAATATACTGAGAATAGGTATAAATTTGGGTTCTCCCCTCTACACCAAGACCTGAATTTTTAATACCACGAAACTTGATTGTCACACTATTAATAGTTGAACCGCTAATGATAGGAGCATTTTCAGTCTGGTAATAATCAGTTCCCCAATATGCACCTGATTGGATTCTATATACATACGTGGAAGTATCATAATTAACCTCATTAACTGCGTCATAATTGTCTGTGGCTCCACTTACAGAAAGAAAAGTAACATGACCAACACCATTAGGTCTTAGTGTTAATACTTGTGACTCACCTTTTACCTTAGTATGATCTATCAAAATATCCTTTCGAAAATCAAACGAGGCATCTCTGAACCAAAAACGAAATTCCTCTTCATCAGTTACAACATAAAAATTATCAGAATTATATTGATTATTATATTCAGTTACAATCCAATCTTCAGAACGTGTGGTACTAGATATCCGAACTTCATCTATAGTGCCGTTAAACATTCTTGATTCATCAACTGTACCACCTATACTATTTACGGTTAATGTATCTGCTCCGACTGTTTCAACTTGTTGAACCCAAGATCCATTAATGTACAGGTCACCAAAATCCCCAGCTCTAACAAAAACAACATATTGCCATGTATCTGCTGTTAATGAACTTGAGGTAAATTCAAAATACTCATCATTTGTATTTGTTTCCACCCTAATCTTACCGTTGTATATATGGATCCTCCTATCATTATTTGATGAAGCTATTATATTGAACTCTCCTGTAATCTCATTAGGAT
>JAEOSP010000319.1 GCA_016840305.1 Candidatus Hodarchaeota archaeon | reverse complement strand
GGGGGTGCCACTGTTTTTGGTGGAATACCACTATTTACACTTGCTATAGTCATTAGCTTTGTAATTCAATGGATTGCCTTCATTCCTGCCTACATCAATAAAACAGAAATGTATTTCGATCTTACTGGCTCTATTACATATTCCACAGTAATTATACTTTCAGTAATTTTGAGTCCAACTCCTAGTATTCGTTCCCTTCTACTAATGGTATTAGTCTTGATCTGGGCAGTTCGCCTTGGTACATATTTATTCTTACGAATTAGGAGAGAAGGTGAAGATAAACGGTTTAAAGAAATCAAACAGTCACTTTCAAGATTTCTGTTAACCTGGACGCTCCAAGGTTTATGGGTAAGTTTTACATTGGCAGCTGCATTAGCAGCAATAACAGTAGAACATGGAAGTGAGTTTGGTATCTTTGGTTTGGTTGGTCTTCTCGTTTGGATAATTGGTTTTGGATTTGAAGCGATTGCAGATTATCAGAAGAATAAATTTAGATCAAATCTAGGGAATAAGGGAAAATTCATCAAAACTGGGTTATGGTCAATATCACGTCACCCTAATTATTTTGGTGAGATCTTACTATGGGTAGGCATTGCAATAATTGCACTTCCAACGTTAGAAGGATGGCGATGGTTGACATTAATTTCTCCTATTTTTGTAACGCTTTTATTAACAAAAGTAAGTGGTGTTCCATTACTTGAGAAAAGAGCAGATGAAAAATGGGGTGGTCAAGAGGATTACGAGGAGTATAAGAAAAATACTCCCGTTTTGATACCCAAACTGCCAATTTGATATTTCTAAACTAGAATTCTACAAGGAATGCGATTAATGTAACGATAATTGAAGAAATAAATGATAATCCAGTAATCTGTAAAGCTTTTCTGAAATCTCGTTTTCGCATTTCTTCACTTCTTACTTTTCCTGTAAACATTTTCGTTGTCATTGCTTCTAAGGAAAAAAATCTTTCTGTTTCATTTGACATTATTTTATCACCTTTTCCTCATTTCATAGAATATTGATTTTTCAAAGCGTTAGTAACGCAGAATTTGAAAAAGTACTGATATATACCTTGAAAGCTCATAAATAACGATATTACAAGTATTAGTCTAGAAAAACGAAGTATTTCTTTATAGTCAGGAAGAACACCTTCAAAATATATTATTCCGATCAATATTAAAAGAGAAAGTGCACCAAAACCGAATCCTGTTAACAATCTACGTTGACGCTCAACAGGACCAATATTACATTGACCTGGTTTATATCCAAGACTTTTAAATAGAAATCCTTGGACAAGTTGACGATTCTGCTCATCAGTTTTTACTTCTTCCTTTGCAGGAATAATATTTTCCTTTATTAAATAATCTTTAATTACCTCGTTAAAGTGTTTAGACTCTTTTTGGATTATATCATTTATTCCTTCAGGATAATTTCCAGCTAAAAATCCACTGACGAATCCACTTACCCCATGTATGAATTTTTCACTATCTTTCAGGTCAACTTCGGAAGAAAATTGTCCGAATACTAGTTTCATTCGATATTTTTTGATATTTTTTATAGCGAAAGATTTATTTTCAAAGATAACGAATTTAATTTCATCTTTTGCCATCTCATGAGCAAAAGCAGAAATAGCTTGGAAAAGACTTGACTGTAAAATGTATTCATCGGATTCCTCATTGTCAACCTCACGAGACCAATGAAAAAGAGGAATTCCTGAATCTTGTATTACAAAAACTTCATCAATTGAACTCAAAATTATACAACTCAATAAAAAGAATTGATCTTTATTCAAATATTACTGGTACTGGTGAATTTTAAAAGATTTTTCCATTTTTTATTGAACATGAAACTTGGAATGTTTAACAAAGGAGAAACATTGGCGGATTTACAAGTGGAACCATATACAATCCAAAAAAAACTCGGTTTTAGAAGAAGATTTATCCACTATAGCTTATTAAATTTAGCTAGGTTAATTTTTTGGTTTATTCCTTTCGAAGTTTATGGTAAAGAAAATTTACCAGTTGAGGGAGTGCCTACCTTACTCACTTCCAATCACTTGAGTCATATTGACTCCGTATTTACTGCTGTAGCAGCTTTTCCTGTTAAACGAGCGATTCGATTCACAGGTGCAGCAGATTTTATGAGAAAAATTATGTTTAAATGGACAAAATATGAACTAGCATTTCCTGTCGGACGAGGTCCAAAAGAAAGAGATATTTTTATACGAAAAGCTATCACATTATTAGGAAATAATGAAACTGTCGGTATATATCCAGAAGGGGCTAGGTCACGCTCAGGAAAATTTCAGAGGGATAAGATAAAGATAGGAGCAGGATGGATAGCATCCCTAGCGGGCCCTAAAGCAAAAGTTGTACCTGTCTTTGTGTATGGAACCAACAACATCATACCATTTGGTAAGTTCTTCCGGTTAAACTTCACTACTCCAGTCAGAATATATTTCGGTTTGCCTCTTAACTTAGATAAGTATTATCAATTACCTAATGGTAATAAAAAATCAGAATTAATAACTCAAGAAGTTGTCAAAGGTATACTTAGAGAAGGTAAAAAGTGTATAACCGATTTAAAAAAAGAAAAATAGAAAAAAAAGGGAAAAAATGGGGTTAAGCAAAAATTAACCCAGCAAAGACAAGCCATGCCAGAGCTGATTTAGCTACCAAGCTTAAAACTATATAACCCCTTTCACCGAAGAGATAATCTTTCCAAGGACCAGTTTTCTTGTATTGAAGGAACATATTGACAGCAAAGCTGTTGAAGAAGACAAAATACATCACAATCGCAACATAAACGAACGTAGGAATTGCTGAATCAACCCCAAGATCAAAACTGAGGAAAGTTCCTAGAATAACAATCCAAGGCATAATACCTGCTATCCAGCCAAGAAAATAAGGGAACCAACTTGTTTTTTCCGTATACTGATTTATCTGTTCCATTAACAATCCGAACATGTTCATTAGGAAATTTAAAACAAAAACTAGTAATAAAACCCAAAAGTCAAGGATTCCAAAAGCTAATGAAATGAAAATGATCATAACTGAGGAACTAAATCCATATTCCCACCATCTAATAGGATTCATTTTTTTTCGTAGATTATTCGAATAGGAACTATTTAACGGGTAAGCAATCAGGAAATGGGCAACGGCCGACATTAGTAAGAAACTTGCTAATAATATTCCTGCAACGTTTTCAAAAGCGAAAAACACCTCTGGAACGGGTGCAAAAATTGGTTTAGTACCTGTATATTCGCTGATCTGTAATTTTGATATAAAAATATCGACTGAGAAATTCTTTATTTCATCAATAAAGAAACTTAGACCAAAAATTAACACTGCTTGAACTAAATGTAATACTGCCATAATTGTATTAAATTTTTTAAGGTATGGCGCACTAATAGGGGAAGATTCCCCATTTTCATATGTAAAATCTGTCATTTTTTAAAAACCTCACAAATTAGGTTATTTTCAAGTATTTGGAGTTATTTTTTTATATCATTATCTTACTTTTATCATAACTCCAATGTTATATGACTGAAACGGCCCTATAAAAATTCCCCCTTTTCTGAAAAATCGGTCATTGATGAGTCATAACAGCCTGATTTTCAGCTCACGATTTTGTTTATCAATATTGACTTTATCCTCTTCTTGAGTGTGGACTGTTTTTCAATTATATCTCATTTCGTATTTTGAAATTCGATAATTGTTGTATTAGATAGTAAAAATTCTTAAGTATTTCATTCTTCATAATAAATTAAAACGATGATTTTTATCTAAATAATTACAGATCTGTGAGAGGAGCAATTTAATGGTTCAAGTGGATCCCAAATATATTGCTTTAAAATTTAATGAATGTATTAATTCACAGGATTTAAATGGTTTAGTTAACCTAATGACAGAGGATCACTGCTTCATTGATATCTCAGAAGAACTACACGAAGGACGTGAGAAAATGCGAAAAGAGTGGAAAAATTTCTTTAGCCTTTATCCTGACTATCAAAACGTGTTTGATAGAGATATCCGATTTGGGTAAGTCTTTCAGAACGGTTGTTAGCTATGTTAAATAATAGCTAGATGAGCTAATAGATCTTGATCTTCTAGCATTTTTTCCTTTTGGAGCGATAGATTATTATTGTCGAGGCAAGCGGTATGAGGATACTTCCCAGACTGAAACCATTAGTATCTCTAGACGTTGTTGTTGATGTTGTAGTTGGAATCGAAGATTCGGGATAGGTAGTAATGATGGTTGTTGCTTCTGATAGGAATAATACGAGATGAGGATTCTCAGGATTTCCATCGTTTCCTATATTAGGAATTTCTGCAAGATCTGAAGCTGTCCAATAAAAAGCAACAATAATTGGTCTAATATTAGGATTAAGTGTCAGTGTGAAGTTATATACATCACCTAGCTTTTTCCAACTACTATTAGCAATGTCATAATCTACATCTATCCATCCTGTTTGGTTTTGGTAACTTTTTGGATCTATTATTTTGTATGAGAATTGTATCGATGATTCATCTACCCCGTAATTGAAATTGTAGGGGTTAATAGTATAGGGATCGATGATGAATTCAGAGAAAGTTATTGAGGAATGTGTAGTATACCTATCACAGGGGTATATTAGAGCGAGTACTGGTGGAATCTGATCTTCTGGATGTTTTTCAATGAACAATGTATTTTTAATTCTAGGATGAATGCCATTTACTATAGCGACAATTCGTGTTATTTCATTATCTTGTAAATTATGAAGTTTAGCGACCCATTCTCCAGATTTTTTTGCTGTTTCAGTGAATACTAGTGTTTCATGAGAATAAAGTTGATCATCATCTACCTCTGCTGTTTCCTGAGTGTCATAGTACATCAAGGTCACTGATTCCACTCCATAACCAATTGATCCTTTTAAAATTGAGTACTGTGTGACATAAGGAGAATTGAAAGTGGTCGGTTCTGGATTATTCATATAGAACACAATACGATCATCTGATGGAATTATTTCAAAAAAGATTGATGCTGATACAGGGTGAAATTCAAAATCCAAACCTGTATATCCCCATTTGGCCTCAAGGCGATAGATTTGAGCTAATGGTAAATCTGCAGGAATTGGCAAAAGAAAAGATGAAATATTAAAAGTTCCAACCCCTACCACTGGATCAATATTAATAAAAGGCTCTGAATTATCAAAGGAACGTGAGTCCATATCCTGATCATCATCTTCAGTCTCAGTATTCTGTGTATCATATAAGGTAATGCTGATATTACCAGATGCTGCAACGAAATCGGATTCGTTTAGTTGCATATCTCCTGAATATACCCATTCATTATTTTGGCCAACACGATAAGGATCAAAAAAGGATGATCCAGTATCAAACGGGTATTTTATTCCTATTCCAAACCGAAAACATTGAATCGTATGCATTAGATACACATGGTGAATCTGTGAATAATTATAAGAGCTATAACTCATGAATAAAGAACCACACCTTGCTTCTATGACGCTAGGACTACTAGCATTCTTAAGAAAGCCCATTACTAAATGTGGGCTCCAATGAACCCAATCAGAGGATAAAATCTGATGTATTTCCTCAATATTTGGATCTACTCTCGTGAAAGTAAGAACTAATGTATGATCATCCCGTTCAAGTAAGGAAGGTTCTATAGAAACTACAGTTGGACTTGTACATGTAACAGAAGTTGTAGGCCATAATAAAATATCATTTGTTCTAAGTAAGTGGACTGTTGAATTTCCTCCTGAATTGCGTTCATATGTTAGTAAATGTGTGTTATTTCGGGTTCGACAATAGGAGGGACCACGATCTAGAAATGAGTTTTGTGTGACTCGGACGATATTAGAAGTATTCCATATGCTCTCCATGAAACATATTTCAAAATTTCCAGTTAAATAAGCAGCCCAAAATAAACCGATACCAGAAGACGTTTGTACTAAACACGGGTCGATATTAGCTCCTGTATTATTAGTTAATTGAACAGGATGACTCCATGTGTAGAAATCCTCACTCAATGTTACATATATTTCTGGATTCCCAGTACGATCTGATACAAATGCAACTATAAAATGAGGGGGAGGCCTGGCATTAGGACCGAGTTGCCAACTTGCTATTGGTCGATCTGCTTCATAAATTCCAGTCCAAAAAGCTGGTGGGGAAGCAATAATCATCGAGGGACTGAAATCATTTGCAGAACTAGTAGTTATTGCTACAGGAGCTTTCCAGGTTACTCCTGCGTCCAGAGTTTGACTTCCATAAATATCACGATTTCCTGATCGATTTGTATGCCAGACGACAGAAAATTCTCTACTAACTCCGAACGTACGAGCTCCATGTTCAACAATTGCTGGTTCATCATCGATGAAAGAGGGTAACGATTGATCCATTAGATTCAGGGTATAATCCCACGGAAAAGGATCATAAGCCACTCCAACGCTAACTGTATCAACCCCAGTGATGTTGATCTGTATATCGTTAATAACTCCACCATTACTGTCGCTATTCGGAAAAGATCCATGAGTAAAAGTATTTGAAGGTGACCAGGGATCTGAGGAAGATCCTTCATCATCTGGAATATTAGCACCAGAAGGAACATTGTTATAATAGTCTAATTGCTCCCAACCATCAATAATGGCATCTGCCTCTTCTAAATCCACAAGTTTTCGGTATTCATTGTTATTCTCTTCTTCCAAAGAACATTCATCGATATGCCAAATTAGGATACCACTACCAGGTATAAATTGATCAAAACCTACCTGTGTTCGATAACTCACAAGAAAATACTCTTTCAAAGTAACGCTTATTGAAGCATTTGATAGAAAGATTTTCAAAACACTTTCTTTACTCGTAGTTCCTATAGTAGGCAGTATTAGACTAGGAGTATCGACAGTAACGACTTTAGGAAATACCCATCCCAATTTAATCTTGGAGTAAGCACAAAATTGAGCTGGGGTATCACCAGGGTTTTCACCTGACCCTACTGTATCATTATAATTCCAAGCTCCTGAACCCATCACTCCCCATTTTCCAATTCCGTCAGAGGTATAATCAGCATCGTAAAGATCAGGTAAATTTCCTATATCATGGCCTAATTCATGTACAAATGTTCCCAATGGGGATGTCTCAGCACACATTGTATATTCTTTTACAGTTACACCATCTACTAGACATCCGGTTGGAATCCACCATCTATGTGACCAAATATCCTCTGCAAGCCCTCCCGCTTGTTCCTGAGCATCACCTGCATGAATTACAAGAAGGTGATCTACTTGATCATCTCCATCTACATCAAATCGACTAAAATTTGTATATGGGTCAACTAGATGTGCGCTTTCTTCCACGAGATTATGAATATGGTCATTTTTATTGTCTACATTGGGGAATACTAATCCATTATCTTCACCCCAATGTTGCTTTGAATAAACAGATTGAAACCATCTATTGCCTAATATCTCCCCTGTTATGTTGAGTTTTCCATAGGAATTTTCATAGTAATAGCTTGCTGCACTTTTGGGATTAGCATGATTAAAGAGTAAATCTCTATAATAACCAGGTGTATGACTGGTAGAATGTTGCAATCCAGTGAATTCAACAAGGATTACAACAATATTAATCGTACCAACGGTTTGAGAGAATTTTTCAGTTGAAGGTCCATGAGAAGTGACTTTTGCTTTAAACTCTGTTATAGCATCTTCAGGGAACATAAATTCAAAAGGACCATCCTTGATACCTTCAGAAGGAGAGTTTACCCCATCATGAGTACTTTTATTTGAAGGTAGACTCTCTACATAATTATCATGACTTATTTCAAAGGTGAAAGAGACTGAAGAATTAAAAATTAATATACTTATTAAAAAAAATAAGATTAGAGCCGATTTACAATTAAAAGGGAGATTTTCAGACATACTTCTACTCTCAGATAGTTAATCATCATCACCCTATCTGAGGGGAGATCACTCTTTATAAAGTTTAATAGAAAATTATGTGAATTTATCTCACAATTTCTCAAAGAAATCATAAAAATAATCAGTGTATATTACTTCCGCAAAAAAATAACTTATATTTTGCGATTGAAATTAAGTTAAACATCAATTATGTGAAATAAAGTGAGTTATTGATGTGATAAGAATTTGGACATACTACAAATTGACCAATTGACTAAGAGCTTCAAAAATAATGTAGCTCTTGATAATTTCACTCTCGATATAAGAAAAGGAGAGGTATTCGGCTTACTAGGTCCAAACGGAGCAGGTAAGACAACTCTAATCCGATTATTAATTGGATTAATTAAACCGACATCTGGTACCGCACGAATTAGTTATAATGGGGAATATTACGACGTTGTTAAAGATATTATGAAGATCCGTGAACGTGCTAGTATGCTTCCACAAGAAGCACAAGTTTACGAACAATTAACTGCTCGAGAAAATATCCTCTACTATGGTCAGATTTATGGAAATATGACTGATAAAGAGGTCAGAGATCGTACAGAAGAGTTGATCGATCTTATCGGTTTACGTGGACGTGAAAATGATCTTACCAAGGAATTTTCTGGTGGTATGAAACGTAAAGTTTTAGTTGCTCGTGCTCTAGTTATGGATCCTGATTTAGTATTTTTAGATGAACCAACTACTGGAATAGATATTCTAGG
>JAEOSP010000318.1 GCA_016840305.1 Candidatus Hodarchaeota archaeon | reverse complement strand
TCCTTCTGATAACTATGTACAAAATCGATCCAACTAGAAGTAGACGAAAAAGCACCTTTGAAACGCCATATGCAATACGAGTTATTGCTGGTGATCGCTCTTCACCGTCAAGCCCAAAGCAAATGGCGAAACTAGTATATAGTACATTTATTGAGCTAAAGAAAATTCATCGAACTCAATTCGATGAAGCTTATAGAAAGTATTTGGATCATGCTTTCAAGCCATTTGAGGATTTTCTCTATAATGAAAGATTATCCATTCGAGATCCCAAATATCGACCGCAATGTAAGTATCAAAAGAGAGAACCACGTCAAAATGATGATCGAGTATATCTTGATGTACAAGATCCTCCGAGACAGATCACTGAAGGAGGAAATTCTGTAGTCCCGGCAAGTGAAACTAAAAATAAACGCTATACATCTGCTCGAATTTCTGATTTTGATGAATTTGAACAACTCTTGATCTTTGAAGAGGGTTATAGATTGAAGGATTGGCCCAATGAGGGGAAATTACTACTTGAAGGTGATATGGCAAGTAATCGGCGGAAATGGAATGCGATACATCAATTGAAAACTAGGGGTTTAACAGCACATGCTAGATTAGCAGATGTCTTAATTCGCCCTTGGGGCCTTATTGATGTTACATCACTTCCTAGATCATATTTCAATCTAGGTATTTCACACGATGATGTTCAATCACAAGCCCAAGCTCAAGCAGTTGATATGGCTCTTTCCACACCGGATGTTTCATTGATTCATGGACCACCAGGCACTGGGAAAACAACAGTCATAGTAGAAATCATCCGTCATGTTATCTCAAACGGTGGTCGAGTCATAATGTGTGCCCCTACTCATGTTGCTGTTGATAATGTATTAGAACGGACTGCAGATATTAAAGGTATTTCTGCGGTCAGAGTTGGAGGAAGGGCATATATGGATGATGAGTTAAAAAAATTCCGTCTTAATATGAAAGCTAAGTCACTCGAGCTTGCACTACCATCTTTCACTAGGTTGTCAGAAAGCGATCCAAAACTTAAAAAAATTCAAGATACATTTGCAAGAAAAATGGAAAGTAAGGGCACCAAATATCTCTAAAATTTAGCGATTAGTCAAGCAAATTTAATTTGTGGAACAACAATTGGTATTGCGCGATATGAACCTACTACTGATAATCCAATTGATTTCGATGTTTTAATTATCGATGAAGCTAGTAAAGCAACGGTGATGGAATTTTTAGTTCCAGCAGTGAGGGCAAGAAAATGGATACTTGTTGGAGACCATAGACAACTCCCCCCCTATGTTAATGAACAAGAGATCAGAATTTATGTACAAAGATACTTTGAGAAGCAAGATGTTGTTAGTAAAGATCATAGAAGAGATAGTGAAAATACAATTGTTAGCGATATTGATGAGGACGATATTGAAGAAGAAATCACAATTTACGATGATAAAACTAATCAGTTAATTGCCAGTCTTAGGAGGTACCACGAAGAACTGCATGCCTTAAGTGAAGGGCAGGTTGGATCACATTGGAAGCGATTGCTTGAATTATTTGCCTATTCAAAACGCCCAATACAGAGTATAGAGGAAATGATCAATTTTGCACTTGGTAGCTGTTTTCACTATTTCTTAAAGAGAGTTGACAAAACAAGGAATGCCCGATTAATTGTTCAATATCGTATGCCTTCAATTTTAGCTGACCTCTTAGATGATGCAATTTACAAGGGATATCTAAAGACATCTGATTCAGCCGCAACCCACGGTTTAACTCTCCCTGGAGTTCTTTCCTTAGGTTTAAATGCATTCAAATCACCTTTAGTATTTCTATCTACAGAAAAACTGCATAACAATTTGGAAACTCCTGGGAAGTATAAAGGGTACTATAATAACGCAGAAGCCGAAGTAATTGCAGAATTGATGGCCCGTTTCTCAATGATTGATGTTACCAAATTAGGTTATAGCGACGAAAATCCATTAACAATAGGTGTTATTACATACTATGCAGGTCAATCAAGAGAAATAAATAAACATCTTCGCACAGTCGATGAAATCAGGAGGGATCGTGGATGGAGATATTCTGTTCCAGCGAAGCCCATTAAGATCAGAGTAAGTATTGTTGACCGATT
>JAEOSP010000317.1 GCA_016840305.1 Candidatus Hodarchaeota archaeon | reverse complement strand
CTGGTTGGGATGGATTCTTTTTATGGGATCATCTTTATCCCGGTGATATGCCTGAAGCAAATGCTGTGGATCCATTTGTTGTTTTAGCAGCAATAGCAAGTCAAACGAAGAAGATACGTATTGGTACCACTGTGACACCATTGTCAAGAAGGAGCCCTTGGCAAGTTGCGAGGGAAACTGCTACCTTGGATCATTTATCAAATGGACGTTTTATCTTGGGGGTGGGTTTAGGTGGTGATCCAGTCAATGAATTTGCAGCTTTTGGTATGGAAGGTAATGATAAAATTCGGGCAGAAATGCTTGATGAAAGCTTGGACATTCTCCAAGGTTTGTGGTCTGGTGAGAAATTTGCTTTCAAAGGGAAGCATTATCAAATTAAGGAAACTCAATTCCTCCCTGCTGCAGTGCAAAAACCATCAATACCAATTTGGGTGGGTGGTAATTGGCCAAATAAACCGCCTTTTAGACGAGCTGCAAGGTATCAAGGAGTGTTCCCATTATTAAAAGGCTCATATGATGGTCTAGCACCAAATCACTACCCAGAAATTTTGACCTACATTAAGGAACATCAGCAAAAGAAAACTAAATCATATGATGTTGTATTTATGACTAACTTCTTTTACTGGATCAAAGAAAACAAATTCGCTGAAATGATTAGTGACTATTCCTCTGTTGGTGTCAATTGGTTTGTTCACTGTTTTCATCCATGGGAAGGCGATTTTGATGCTTATAAAAAATTAGTTAGAAAAGCACCATGGAAGTAATTCTTACTTCTTTCTTTTTTCTTTCGTGAGTTCTGATGTATCATTTCTTAGTACTTTTTCAAACAATATTGCTTACTATCGAATGCTGTGTTGCTAATTCTCCCTTATTTTTCGTTCATAATATCATAATACTATGAAATTTACGAAATATTGACAAAATAATATCTCCTTACTACGAAACCTTTTAATATATTATCGAGAAATTTTCTTTGTAACAATTATGTTACCTGGAGGCGAGTAAGCTAATGAAAAAAACAAAATTACTAATAGTTTTAGCTTCATTCCTAATGATTGGAGCTTTCACTGTACCTATGTTTGCCCAAGCAGCACCAGCACAAAAACTAGATTTCTATGTGAAGGATTTTATGACCTATGAAGCCAAAAACGATGTTGTTGTTACTGGCGATGTAATCCATGTAAATGACTATCAAAGTACTCACATAATATTGGAAGGATATATTGGTGATTCACCAATAAGTGGTTATTTGGATTCCTTTTTCAAAGTAAATCACAATCTTCTGACCAATAAAATAACTGTGAACGGAATATCAATCTTCTATATAACTTGGAATGATTATGTAGGAGGTTTCTCTGGAGTAAAAGCCATGGAAATTGACATGAATGCGGATATCACTGTAGGCGAATACCTTCTTACTGGTATGTTTAATATGCATGGATTTGGAGATTTTGAAGGTATGAAAATGAACGGGATAGTTTATGGTTATGTTCAATTGAATTTCTTCGAAGGAACAGTATTGATACCAAATTAACCACTAAACGAACCTGATACAATTTAACCTAGAAATTTCTCCCCTCTCCTTTTTTTTTCTTCATTATCATTGCTCATTCTGATTATTTCTTAATGATCTTATCGAATTTTATTTCCATCCCTAAATCAAGAGCGATCAACTTTATTTTTGTCTTATTAATTCCTGTTGCACTCTCAATCCAATTTATGTCAATTGATTCTTTATCAGCAATTAAACTCATAACGACTTCAATATCTTCTTGTGTTACATCTATCCCCTCTTGATCTATCTCTATTTTTGATTTACTTTCAGACATCCTGACATCAGAATAGAGTACATCATATAATTCCTTAGCATATTGCATTTTGAAGTCATCAGTAATGCTTTTCAGAGCACGTTCAATACCAATTTTTACATCTTCTATGCCAAAAATTCGTAATGGAATAGCAATGTCCTCATAGGCATTTAGTTTTGTAATATCTTCAGCGAAATAATATTGGTCAACAACTTTGAGAAAGATAACAGGTAAATCCGCAAATTCAATGGTTATTGAACCATACTTAAGATTATACGGGTTCCATTCAATTATGCGAGGATCTGTAACTAATAATACAGAGAGTTGGTCTAAAAGAATCATCCTTTGTGAGATGTGATCAGGCTGAGATTCTGTTAGAGGATAACTTTGCCTCTGTTGTTGGTCTCTAGGGGTTGATTGTGGCATAAGACTTCCTTCGGTATAGGGACTTTGTCCTCGGAATTTTGCCTGATAGAATCTAACAGAATATACTATGAAGAAGATTATTCCTCCTACTCCTATAGCACCTACTGCAAGTCCCGCAAATATTCCCCAAGCTGTTCCATTCGTGAAAAGCGCTGCTGCTCCACTAAAAGAACCAAAGATAACTATAACTAATATGCCCCCTAGGCATCTATCCATTTCT